>JALYLU010000650.1 GCA_030774075.1 Actinomycetota bacterium
CTGCGGGCTCGTACGATCCTCCGCTTCCTCGCGATCGTGATCGCCGTCGCGGTGACGCTCGGGGTGCTCTGGATCGCCCGCAACGTCATCTCGTGGGTCGTGATCGCGCTCTTCCTCGCGCTCGCGCTCGATCCCCTCGTCGGTTGGATCCAACGCCGGGGCCGCCTCGGCCGCGGACCGGCGATCGGGCTCACCTACCTCGTGCTGATCCTCGTGATTGCAGGTGTCGGTTTCACCTTCGTGCCGAAGCTCGTCAACGAGGTGAACGGCTTCGTGCAGGCATCGCCGAACTACGTCCACGATCTCACCCACGGGCGCGGGCGCCTCGGCTTCCTCGAGCGTAAGTACCACGTCGTCGAAAAGGTGCGCGCTCAGGTCGAGAAGGGCGGCACGACCAAGGTGCTCGGCCTCTCGGGCGCGGCGCTCTCCGTCACCAAGAGCGTGATCACGATCATCGCCGCGACGGTGACGATCGTCTTTTTGACCTTCTTCATGCTGCTCGAAGGCGGCGACTGGGTCGACCGCTGTTACTCGCTCTTCCCAGACGCGTCGCGACCGCGATGGCGACGCGTCGGCCACGACATCTACAAGACGGTCGGCGGGTACGTGACGGGCAACATCCTGATCAGCCTGATCGCAGGGGCCTCGATCACCGTCGTGCTGCTCGTAATGGGCGTCCCTTATGCGGTCGCCCTCGGGCTGCTCGTCGCGTTCCTCGACCTGATCCCGCTCGCCGGGGCGACGATCGCCGGGGTGATCGTAACGGGAGTCGCGTTCCTACACACGGTGCCAGCCGGGATCGTCGTGCTCGTCTTCTTCGTCGTCTACCAGCAGCTCGAAAATCACTTCCTCCAGCCCGTGATCTACGGGCGGACGGTGCAGCTCTCGCCGCTGGTGGTGCTCGTCTCCGTGCTCGTCGGCGCCGAGCTCGCCGGCATTCTCGGGGCGCTCGCGGCGATCCCTGTCGCAGGGGCGATCCAGGTAATCGTCCGCGACCAACTGGCGGCCCGCAAGGGCCCGGAACCCGTCTTGGTGCCGCCGCCCGGCTGAGGAGGAGTCTCTGCGCGAATGCGGGTTTAGGTGCGCACCGAACCTGCCGATGGTGCTTCCGTGACCATTTGCAGGGTTTGGGCTCTACCGCTGATCGCACTCGTCACTTCCCTGGCCGTGCTCGGGTGCCCGGCCGGCGCGGTTTCGTCCACGAGTCGGGCCACGACGACGCTGAGCTCGCTCGAGTCCGGCGTCCTCCAGGACCTGAACAAGATTCGCGCCGCGCACGGGCTCGGGCCGCTGAAGCTGAGCGCCCGCCTCGGGGCCGCCTCCGCGCAGCACTCGAGGGAGATGGGCGCCGACGGCTACTTCGACCACTCCTCTGTCGACGGCACCGCTTTCTGGAAGCGGATCAGCCGCTGGTACGGCCAGAACGGATTCGGCTACTGGTCGGTCGGCGAGAACCTGCTCTGGTCGTCGCCGGACGTCGATCCCGCTGCCGCCCTGCGGCTCTGGATGAACTCACCCGAGCACCGGGCCAACATCCTCAGTCCGCGCTGGCGCGAGATCGGAGTCTCCGCGGTGCACCTCTCCGCGGCGCCCGGCACGTACCAGGGGCTCGCGGTGACGATCATCACCACCGATTTCGGCGTGCGCCACTAACGACCGAGCCCGATACGCTGGGGCGGCGCGCCCGTAGCTCAGGGGATAGAGCGACGGCCTTCTAAGCCGTTGGTCGGGGGTTCGAATCCTCCCGGGCGCATCGCGCGACGAAAAGCGGCTCGGGCGACGCTGACCGCCGATACGATGGCCACCGCACGGTGGCGGTAGCTCAGTTGGTAGAGCCCCGGGTTGTGGTCCCGGTGGTCGCGGGTTCGAGTCCCGTTCGCCACCCTCTCGAAACTTTTCGCCCAAGCTACGCTGAAGCCATGATCGCCATCCTCATCGTCGTCGGCATCGTCGCCGTCTGCGTACTCGCCGCCGTCTACGGCACCGACTCGCGGCACGTCGACACGGGCCACCCCCGCCGCAACCTCTAGCTAGTCGTCGGGCCCAGGCAAGCGCACTGGTGTCTGACACCGTCTCAGGGCGCGCCGTCGCGTCTCTCCGACAAGGTGTCTGACACCTCTTCGCACCTCAGCCCGGCCTCGTAGCTTGAGCGGGTGTCAGACACCACAGGGCGTCAGACACCTTTTCGGCCTGAGCCAGCGCTCTCGTGACATCGGCGCACGCTGTCGACGCCACGCTCTTCTACGAGCGGTGCAGCGCATACCACGTCAGGCCGTGTTCTTCGCGTTCGAGCAAAAAGCCTGCGTTCTCTAACGCGCGGCGCGACGCAACGTTGTCGGCAAGAACCTCTCTCGCGACCACCTGTTCGACCTCGGGCTGCGCCATCAGCCAACCAGAGAGCGCGCCTACCACCTCGTTGCCGTAGCCGCGCCCTCGGTGCTCCGCCGCCAGGCCGTAACCGACTTCGATCTCGCCAGCGTCTTCGAGACCGCCGACCGTTCCGCATTCACCGATGACAACTTTCCCGAGCAGCACGAGCCAGACAAGTGACCGCCCATCCTGAGTCGTCGCCATCCGGATCGCATCGAGAGTGTCGTCGTGCGGCCAACCTTCGGCTTTCGTGACGACCGAGAAATCCTCGACGAGCAAGGCACGTGCAACCTCTTGATCCAGAGGTTCGAGGACCAGCCGCTTCGTCGCGATTCTTGTCGGTCGCAGCACGTCGACCATGATGCACCGCGGCACCGCCGACGGCACATGTCGCAAGCGACCTTCCGATCCTAAGGCTCGAGGGACTTGAGTAGTGTCGCGCCGTGGTCCCTCGCCGCCACAGCGTCGTTCTGTTGCCGGGCGGCGTCTTGCCGGCGAAACCCGCATACGCGTCACTGCTGCAG
>JALYLU010000651.1:0-1068 GCA_030774075.1 Actinomycetota bacterium
GCATCGCACTGGAACGACGACCCCAAGCCCTTCGTCTGGCACACGCCCGCCAAGAAGATCATCGCCAAGGTGCGCCGAGGACGCGCCGCCCTCACCCACCAGATCAAATCCGCGACGCACCACTAGCACCCGCGCTAGCACCCGCGCTAGCACCCAGTATTCGAACCTGTGTCTGCACGGGATACCGACCGAGAATTCGGGCTACTGGATCTTGGAGATCTCGGGCTCGACGCCGCGGGCGTCGAACGACCAGCCGGCCTCGTCGCCGTAGAACTCGAAGAGGTGCTCGATCGTGTGCGTCACCTTGGGCTCCAGCTCGGCCCAGACCTCGGGCGGCGCCTCGACGGTCACGATGTTGGAGTAGATCGTCACCTTCGCCGCGCCCGCTTCGAGCAGCCGCCGCGCCAGCACGTCGGGCGGCCGAGCCCCGGAGACGGCAGCCTCGGAATCTGCGGTGTACACCTCGATGGCCATGCCCGTGAGCGAACGATCGCACTCGAAGAAGCGAACGTCGGGCGACGCACCCGCGCGCACCGTCACCGTGATCGGCTGACCCATGCCGTCAGCCTAGGAGGAACGCCCGCGATAGCGCCGGATCAGAGCGTTGGTCGAAGGGTCGTGCGCGAGATCGGTGTCGCCGGGCGCCGCGATCTCCGACGCGATGCGCTGCGCGAGCACCTTGCCGAGCTCGACCCCCCACTGATCGAACGAATCGATGCCCCAGATCGTGCCGAGCGTCATCACCTTGTGCTCGTACGCGGCGATCAGCGCACCCAACGCGAACGGTGTGAGTCGCGACGACATCAACGTCGACGACGGCCGATTGCCGGGCATCACCCGGTAGGGCGGCAGCGCCGGATCGTCGGTGCCGAACGCGAGCGCTTCGGCCTGCGCGAACAGATTCGCGACGAGGAGGTCTTGCTGTTCGCCGAGCTCGTGACCGGGCTGCGGGTGATCGAATCCGATGAAGTCGATGGGCACCGTCGTTGTGCCCTGATGCAAGAGCTGGAAGTAGGCGTGCTGACCGTTCGTGCCGACGCTGCCCCACACGATCTCGCCCGTGGGCGC
>JALYLU010000651.1:1078-2893 GCA_030774075.1 Actinomycetota bacterium
GACTTGCCGTTGCTCTCCATCTCGAGTTGTTGCAGGTATGCGGGCAACTTCAACAACGCCTGCGCATACGGGACGACGGCCTGCGTCTGCGAATCGAGAAAGTCGCGGTACCAAAGGGCGAGCAACCCCAAGAGCACGGGCAGGTTCGCTTCGAACGGAGCAGTGCGGAAGTGCTCGTCCATCGCGTGCGCGCCGGCGAGCAGCTCGCGGAAGTTGTCCGGGCCGATCGCGAGCATCAACGACAACCCGATTGCGGACCACATCGAATAGCGACCGCCCACCCAGTCCCAGAACTCGAACATGTCGGCAGTGTCGATACCGAACTCGGCTACCTTCACCGCGTTCGTAGACACCGCGACGAAATGCCGCGCCACCGCGGCCTCGTCCCCGCCCAAGGCGGTGACCAACCACGCGCGCGCCGCCCGCGCGTTGGTAAGCGTCTCGAGTGTCGTGAACGTCTTGGACGAGACGATGAACAACGTCTCGGCCGCGTCCAGCCCGTAGAGCGCTTCCACGAGATCCGCGCCGTCGACATTCGACACGAACCGGAACTGCATGTCTCGCCGGCTGTAGGCGCGCAGCGCGTCGTAGGCCATCGCCGGCCCCAGGTCACTGCCACCGATGCCGATATTCACGACGTTGCGAATCACTCGGCCGGTGTGACCGATCCGGCTGCCATCACGGATCGACGCGGCGAACTCGGACATCTGCTTCAGCACGCGCTGCACATCGGCCACGACATCCACACCGTCGACGACGAGCTGCGCGTCGGCCGGCATCCGCAGCGCGATGTGCAACACGGCGCGGTCCTCGGTGACGTTGACGTGCTCACCTCGGAACATCGCGTCGATGCGCTCCCGAAGTCCTCGCGCCACGGCAAGATCGCGCAACAGGCGCAGCGTCCCGGAACTCACCCGGTGCTTGGCGTAGTCGAGATACCAACCCGCGGCCTCGACCTGCATTCGATCTCGGTCGCGCTCCTCCGCGAACAACTGGCGTACAGTGCGCTCGCGCATCGCTACGGCATGCCGCGAGAGCGTGTCCCAGACCGCGTCAGGCACCGAGCGCACCCGAGAAGAGACTCGGCTGGCGCTCGAAGCGCGGGATCCCGCCCCACAGGCAGTACTCCATGAAGATCCACGAGCGCCGGTGGATCGCCGACGGTCCGTATCCCGCGAGCGCGCACTTGTGTTGGGGTGCGGGATAGCCGCGGTTCGACTCGAACCCGTAGGCCGGATAGTGCTCGGATTCGTCGACCATGATCGCGTCGCGCGTCGTCTTCGCGACCACCGACGCGGCCGCGACCGAGAGCACCGTCTGGTCGCCCTTCACGATCGTGCGCACGACGCGCGGCAGGCCGAGGTAGTCGTACTTGCCGTCGAGCACGATGCGGTCGGGCTCGAATCCCTGCGCGGCGAGCTGGGCGAGCGCCCGGTTCGCGGCGCGCCGCTGTGCCTCCGTCATGCCGACGAGATCGCACTCCTCGTGCGAGGCGTGTCCCACCCCGATGCCACGCGCCCAAACGCGCACGCGCGCGGCCGCGATTTCGCGCTCGCCGGGCGTCAACAGCTTCGAGTCGCGCACGCCGGCCAGGTGCTCCTCGCCGGGCACGACCGCGGCGACCGTCACCGGACCGGCCCACGAGCCGCGCCCGACCTCGTCGATTCCGACCACGATGCGGTCGCCCGCCGCCCAGCATTTCCGCTCGACCCGAAGCGTCGGATACGGCGCGATCACAGCGGGTGACGCTAGTCGCCTCACGTCGCGCGGTTCGCGTTTCGGCACGTCAGGACGCCTGGACACGCGCCGTACGAT
>JALYLU010000652.1 GCA_030774075.1 Actinomycetota bacterium
CCATCGAGCTCAGTGGGTCGATCGACTCCCGCATCTGCGGCGAAGTCAGTCGCTTTGTCGCCGACGTGCTCGCGAGGGAGGGCGTTTCGCAGGCGACGATCGACCTGAGCCGGCTGCACGGGCTGGACGAGGCCGGCGCGCTCGTACTCCGCCGCGCCGCCTCGGACGCGGCGCTACTTGGGATCGCCGTTCGATCGACAGGCGCGCGAAGGGCTGTGCCTCGGGCAATGCGGCGCGCGGGCTGCAACCTATGAGGAATGCCGCAGCAATCTGGTCGAGGCGGCGCTACGTCAACCCGCCACGGTGACCGGGAAATCCCGCTGCCCGACGACGGCTCCCGTGTTGCGATCCTTGGCGACCGCATGGAACGTGGTCTGGCCCGCTTTGACGCCGGTGTACGACGGCACCTCGCCGCGCCGGCAGGCGTCGGCGAGGGCAGGTCCTGGAGCAGGACCCATCCCTGTGCAATCAGCGGGCGCGACCGTCGCCACGCTCGGATCGGTAGACGACCAGGTCAGCGTGTACCGGTCGGGCTGGGGCACCGTCGCGCACGCCGCCCGGTCGAGCAACAACGCCGTCTCGATCGCACTCGTGCCCGGTGAGAGCTCGATCGCCGAACCGCGGTACTCGAGGACGATTGCATACGTGCCCGAGCCGACGGTGCAGTCGAACTTCTTCGGATGGGTCTCGAGTCGGAGGCCGTGCACGTGCAAGGTGGAGCCGGTGGCTTTGTCGACGAGATCGAGATCACCGACGAACGGCCGGCCGAGCGGCGACTTGAAGTAGGCGCCGTGGTACTCGATCCAGTCACCTTTGGTCTGGCCGTCGTAGGTGCGGATCTCGGTGGCCCACCAGTCGCGACCGTCGGATGCGAAGTAGATGAACATGCGCATCTCGACGCCGTGTTCCTGCCACGTCACTTCGAGGGTCCAATAGTCGGCGCTGCCCGGATCGCTGTCTACGGCGACCGGCGTGTTCTGCGCGGTGAACGTCTTGCCGTTCGCTTCGATGATGAAGTCATCCGCCTTGAACCGCACGAGATCGTTCTCGCTCTGCCACAAGACCGGCCGACCGAAGGGTTGACCCTGTACTTGCGGCTTCACACTCACGCGCCCGCCGCTCTGGTTGAAGTTCATCACGCCGACCACCACTGCGACGGCGGCCGCGAGGGCACCGACGGCACCGAACGTCGTGCGGGCGCGCCGGCGCTTGCGCTGTTCGTCGAGGGCCTTCACTGACGAAACGGGATTGTCCGACCACTCGCGTTTCGATTCGGGGAACGCGCGCGCCTGGCGGTCGAACAGCTCGGTGAGGCGTGTCTCGAGCTCGTCGTAGCTCTTGGCGCTCATTACTCGATTCCCTTCTTCAGTTGGTCCAACGCGCGTGACGCGAGCGATTTCACCGTTCCGGCGCGGCAGCCGAGCGCATCGGCGATCTCGGTCTCGCTCAAGCCGTTGTGGTAGCGCAGCACCAGCACGGCCCGTTGCCGGTAGGGCAGCGCCGCGACCGCGTCGGCGAACTCGTCGAACGCGAAATCAGTCGTCGACGGCTCGGCGAGGATCGGGAGCCTGGTGCGCTCGGTTGTCCTCTGGCGGTGCCAGTTGTGACAGAGGTTGACGATCGTGGTGCGCAGATAGGCGGACGGATGCTCCGCTCGCCCCCACTTGGGATACATCCTTGCGAACGCCTCTTGGGCGAGGTCCTCGGCCGCACCGGCGTGCTGAGTGAGCAGACCTGCAAGTCGGACCGCGCTTGGCCACGCCTCCCGGTAGAAGCGTTCGAATTCGACCTCAGCCAGCCGATCGCTCGACGGCTCGGCGTGCTTCATCGTCATGCTCCCAAAGACACGGTGGGCACGTCATCGGTTCCATCAAGGGACTTCCTATGACGGCGGTTGCTCGTCAGCGGGGCGGGCCCGCGCCGATGGTCCGATGCACATCAGCAAGGGCGTCTTCCGGTCCGGCGGACTCGATGAGCCAGCTGACACCGGCGGCTGAATACGCGGCGGCCTGATCCGCAAACCCCCATACGCACAGGTCGAAGGGCTCGTCGGTGCCACGTTCGCGTGCGACGACGTCTCGAACCTGTGCCGCTTCTGCCGGCGTGAGCGCCGCCCCGCTGAATGGAAACACGCCGTCGCATCGCGCCGCCCGCCGTATCGGGCCGGGCCGGGCCGGCGGCCAGAGTGCCGCTGACCAGATGGGGATTCGCGGTTGCTGCAGCGGCCGCGGAAGGAAGTGGGCGTCGCGGACCGATAAACGTTCACCTCGGTAGGTGGTCGGCTGGCCCGACCACAGGCGGGTGATGATCTCGATCCCATCGTCGAGCAGGCGTGCTCGTTCGGCGTCGTTGCTTGCTTCCCCGGCAAACGAGCTGAACTCGCGCCAGAAGGGGATCCCGAGTCCGACTCCCAGCACCAGGCGTCCGCGGCTGAGGTGGTCGAGCGTGACCGCCTCCCGGGCCACCTTCCACGGTCGGCGCCGCGGCAGCGGGGTGACGAGCGGGCCGAGCCGGATCGTCGACGTCGAAGCGGCGATGGAGCTGAGGGCCACCCAGGCATCAGCGAGCGGGACGGGGGCTTCGTACTGGATGTGGTCCCACAGAAAGAAGCCGTCCCAGCCGGCGTCCTCTGCTGCTCCGGCGAGGTCGACGAGTGCGTGGACGTCGCCGAAGGATCCGAACGGCGGCAGGTATATCGCATGCTGCACGTCCCGAAGCGTACGGATTCGTCCGGCGCGGCGAAATGAATCGGCGTGCTGTGCAACCCTTCCGCGACGCCGGGAGTCGCATGTCCGACGGAAGGGACGGTATGGACGGCCAGCTCGGAGAGTGCCCGCGCTGCGGCGCAGCCGTGGCGGACGCCGCGTTCTGCGCGTGGTGCGGAATCG
>JALYLU010000653.1 GCA_030774075.1 Actinomycetota bacterium
CCTGACACGGTCCGCTACGGCGGCAACACATCATGCGTCGAACTCCAAGCACAGCCGGACACGCGAGTCGTGCTCGACGCGGGCACCGGTCTGCGCCGCCTGGGCGCCGAGCTGTCACCCGACGTGCGTCGCGTCGACATATTGCTGACCCACCTCCACATGGATCACATCCAAGGCCTCGGCTTCTTCTCCCCACTGTTCCGTCCCGACTTCGAAGTGCACATCTGGGGACCCGGTTCTGCGACCGCCGATCTCCGCACGCGTTTGACGCGCTATATGTCGCCACCGCTGTTCCCCGTGCGACTGCAAGAGTTGGCGTGCGATCTGCACCTGCACGATCTGAACGACGGCTGCGTCGAAGTGCCCGGCTTCACGGTCCGCACGGCGCTCGTGTGCCACCCGGGCCCGACCGTCGGCTATCGCTTGGAGAACGCGAACGGGAGCCTGGCGTACCTGCCCGACCACGAGCCGATGCTGGCGTGCAGCCAGTTCGCCCACTCGCCCGAGTGGTGCTCGGGCTTCGAGATCGCAGCCGGGGTCGACGTGTTGATCCACGACGCGCAGTACTCCGACGCCGAATACGAACAGCGCGTCGGCTGGGGACACAGCAGCCTGAACCACGCACTTGCGTTCGCCCGACTCGCGAACGTCAAACATCTCATGCCGTTCCATCACGATCCCGCCCACGACGATGACACGCTCGACGACTTCTTCGGCGCAATCGCGGCCCGGCCCGTCGAATCGTTCACGATAGGGGCCGCTCGCGAAGGTATGACGTTGGACGTCGCAGCTCACGCCACAGTCTGAGGGCCCACCTCCACGCGTCGGGGCAGCTTCGTAGACTCCCCGAGGACTGCTGGAGGTGCGGGTGTCGTTCAGATCGTTCGCTGGGCTTGTTGTCGCGACCGGGTTTCTTGCGGCTGGTTGTTCGAGCTCCGCGTCGAAGGCTGCGAGCTCGGACCGACCGGCCGCGGTGTCGACGACAACCACCGCGGTGACCACCGGCGGCGCGTATACACGCCCCACGTGCGGGATCGCGGCGAGCCGCCAACCGAAAACAACAGTGTCCGCGACGCGTGTGCCCGGATCGACCTCCGACTATGACGTCGTCTCGTTCGATGGCACGCGGATCCGCGTTCACTGGTTCCCCCTTCACCTCGCCGCCGGTGCGACGGCGCCGACCGTGCTCAAGGGTCCGGGTTGGGGACAAGCCGGCGACGTGGACACCGCCGGTTCGGGTTACGGCCTGTTCGGCGATCTCGGCATTCACGCGCTGAACTCGGCGGGTTACAACATGCTCACCTGGGACCCGCGTGGCTTCGGGAAGTCGGGCGGGACGGTCGAGACCGACAGTGCGGACTTCGAGGGGCGCGACGTCCAGCGACTGATCGACTGGGTCGCGCAGCAACCGGGCGTGCAGCTCGACGGCACGGGCGATCCGCGCATGGGAATGGTGGGCGCGTCGTACGGCGGCGGGATCCAGCTCGTCACCGCCGCGATCGACTGTCGCGTCGACGCGCTCGTGCCGCAGATCGCGTGGCATTCGCTGGCCACGAGCCTCTACGAGGCGCAGACGGTGAAGCGCGGCTGGGGCGATCTCCTCTACACCGTCGCCACTGGTCACTCCATCGACCCGCACATCACGAGCGCGCACAACGACGGTGACTCGTCCGGCGTGTTGAACGCGGCCGACTTGCAATGGTTCCTCGACCGCGGTCCCGGCGACCTCGTCCGCAAGATCACCACGCCAACGCTGTTCGAGCAGGGCACGATCGACACGCTGTTCCCACTCGAAGAAGCCGTCGCCAACTTCCGCATCCTGCGCGATGCGGGCGTTCCCACGGCGATGCTCTGGATGTGCAGCGGCCACGGCGTGTGCCTCACCAACCCGGGCAACAGAAGCGGCCCGGCCTGGCGGCGATCGCCTGGCTCGATCGCTACGTGAAGGGCAACACCAAGGTGACGCTCGGCCCGCGGTTCGAGTACGTCGACCAGAACGGCGTCGAGTACACCGCCGACGACTTCCCACCCCCGGCCGCGGCGCCGATCGTGGCCGGCGGACGGGGCACGCTCACGCTCGTCGCGGGCGGTGGCTCGGGTCCCGCGCACGCGACCGGCAATGCGGGCGTGCTCGGCGGCGTTGCCCTGCCGATCACTCCCGCGAAGGCCGTTCACGCCGCGAACGTCCCGGTCACCGTCGCGCGCGCGGCGAACGTGGTGGGAGCGCCCCGGCTGACGCTGCGCTACTCGGGATCATCACCGGCCGGCGTTCACCCGACACGCGTCTTCGCGCAACTGGTCGACGACGCCACGGGCATCGTGCTCGGCAACCAGATCACACCCATCGCGGTCATACTCGACGGCCACACGCACACGACCACCGTGCCGCTCGAGATGGTGGCATTCACCGCTGCACCCGGCGCGCATCTCACGCTGCAACTCGTCGCGACGACCATCGCGTACGCGGAGCCTCGCCTCGGCGGGACGGTCGACTTCAACGCCGTGCAGGTCGAGCTCCCGACCGTGACCGGCGTCACGCGCCCGACCGCGTGACACAGTCGGCTCGCGCGCTCGTACTCGTCGCACCGCGGCAGCTCGATTCTCGTGAGCTCCCGGTTCCCGCCATCGGCGACGACGACGGGTTGCTGCGGGTGGAGGCGTGCGGTCTGTGTGGCACGGACCACGAGCAGTACACCGGCGAGCTGTTTCCGGGCTTCGCGTTCGTTCCCGGCCACGAGTCCGTCGGCGTCATCGAACAGGTCGGGCGGCGGGCGGCCGCTCGCTGGGGGGTGCGCGAAGGTGATCGGGTCGCGGTCGAGGTGTTCTTGTCGTGTCGCGACTGTGATGCGTGCCGGTCCGGCGCGTATCAACGGTGCGTGCGTCATGG
>JALYLU010000654.1 GCA_030774075.1 Actinomycetota bacterium
GGCTGAGCTCTGTCACTCGCACCGGCGTTGCGGCCGGAGTGGAAGCGACCTACGACAAGCCGAACGATGTCGTGCGAGTTGACCTCAGAAAAACCGGCAGCCCCATCGTTCGTCTGACGGCGGCCAACGCGGACGTGCTCGACCGGATTCAGCTCGGTAAGGTCGAAAAGATCACGTACGCTTCGACGGGCGGAGCTCGCATCGATGGCTGGATCGTCAAGCCGCCGTCGTTCGATCCATCAAAGAAATATCCGCTGATCATGGAGATCCACGGAGGTCCGCACGGTGCCTACACCGTCGGCTTCAATCCGCAATTTCAGAATTTCGCGGCGAACGGGTTCGTCGTGCTCTACACGAATCCGCGGGGGAGCACGGGTTACGGCAGCGCCTTCGGCAACGCTATCGAGCACGCCTATCCGGGAGTGGACTACGAGGACCTGATGGCCGGCGTCGACACTGTGTTGGGTCGCGGATACATCGACCAGACGCGGATGTACGTCGGCGGGTGCAGCGGAGGAGGTGTGCTATCGAGCTGGGTGATCGGACACACGAACCGGTTCGCGGCGGCGGCGGTGAGATGCCCCGTGATCGATTGGCTCAGCATGGCCGGACAGACCGACATCCCGCTCTTCACCTACAACTTCTTCGACGCGCCGTTCTGGGAGAAACCGGACCAGTGGCTGAAGCAGTCGCCGCTCATGTACGTCGGCAACGTCAAGACCCCAACGCTCGTCATGACGGGCGTACTCGACATGCGGACGCCCATGCCCCAGAGCGAGGAGTACTACACCGCCCTGAAGATGCGGGGCATCGACACGAAGCTGTTGCGGTTCGAGGGTGAATACCACGGCACAACGTCCAAGCCTTCCAACTTCATGCGCACCGCGCTGTACATGATGAGTTGGTACAAGGACCACAGCCGCCGTGAGTCGACATTGAACTGACCGGAGACCGGATAATGGAGCGCTTCGAAGTGCCGCCTGGTTCGAGTCCAGCCTGGCGAGCCAATAGCGTCTCTTCAACAACTTACAGCGCCGGCCATTTGCACTATCGAACTCAACGCCCGCTTGCTGCCTTGCCCTTTGCTCGCGCCTTGACCCAAGACGCATAGTTCTTGGGGACGTCGAGCGCCTTGAGCTCTGTCCACGCGGCGATTGCCTCTGCACGCGTCACACCCTTATCCGCTGCGAGGAACTCAGCGACGAAATTGATGTAGCGACCGTGAGGGATCTTCTCGAATCGCTGCCGCTTGTTCAGGGCGATGTACTGCCGGACGAGGTCCCCGTACGTCGGGTGTTTGCCGTTCGTGATCTGTTCTTCTCGCCAGCGGTTCAGGCGATACCAGACTCCGGACTTCTCACGAACCTCCGGCGCCATCAGATGGGCCTGTTCGACGATGAAGTCCTTCGTTTGACGGTTGCTCGTGTAGTGCTCGATTCGGCGTTTCAGGTTGAGGCCGCGTTCCACGTCCTTCCCGCCCGTCTTGCGCAGCGAACGCTTCGTGGGCAATGCAGCCTTACCCGTGCGCAGGAACGCCACGATGGCCTTTTCGAGTTCGTCCTTTCGCAGCTTCCTCGCGGCGGGGATATCGATGCGCTCGGCGAAGCGCTTCAATTGCTCGAGATACCAATAGCCGTTCTCGAAGTCGCGCAGTGTCATCGTCGGAGAGAGGGCTTCCGCCATGCTGTGACAGCCTACCTCTTTCGGCAACGACGTCCGAGGGCGTTGGCTGTTCCGCGCGTTCACGCGTGCCAGGACCCGAAGGACGACAAGTTCCTGGAACTGGCCGTCAACGGAAGCGCGAATGTCTTGATCAGCGGCCGGCATAAAGCGAATTCAAAAACTGAACAATCCTGCATAAAATCGAGGGTAGCGCGGATGGGCGGACAACGCGCAGAGGGAGTCGGAAATGCTTCAACAGGCAAGTCTTGCGGGGCGCTTCACGCTGCCTGGCACATGGATCACGCTGAACCGGATGGGCTACGGTGCCATGCAACTGGCTGGTCCGCAGGTCTGGGGACCGCCGCGCGACGTCGACGCCGCGATCGCGGTTCTACGGGCAGCGGTGGACTCCGGCGTGAACCATATCGATACCAGCGACTTCTACGGTCCGCACGTGACGAATCAGCTGATCAAGCAGGCGCTCCATCCCTATCCCGAGGGCCTCGTGATCGTGACGAAAGTCGGCGCGCGTCGAGGGGCCGACAAGTCGTGGCTTCATGCCCGTTCCCGCCAGGAACTGATCGACGGCGTTCACGACAACCTGAAAAATCTCGGCCGCGACACGCTCGATGTGGTCAATCTTCGAGTCGGCAATGTGTCGGAACCATCTGAGGCTTCGATCGAAGCGCCGCTGACGGTGCTCGCGGAGCTGAAACATCAGGGGCTCATTCGTCACATTGGTCTGAGCAACGTCACGCCGAAGCAGCTCGTCGAGGGCCAGATCATCAGCGAGATCGTCTGCGTGCAGAACTTCTACAACGTCGCCCACAGGAACGACGATCGCTTCATCGACGATCTCGCTGCGCAAGGCATCGCGTATGTGCCATTCTTTCCGCTTGGCGGCTTCACGCCGCTACAATCGTCCGTGCTCGACGATGCGGCAGCAGCGCTGCACGCGACGCCGATGCAGCTGGCGCTTGCCTGGCTGCTCCAGCGCTCGCCCAACATCCTGCTGATTCCCGGAACATCGTCGGTAGCGCATCTTCGCGAGAATCTGGAGGCATCGAGGCTCAAGATTCCGTCGCAGGTACTGGGCAATCTCGACTCGATTCGTGGGTGAGCCTCATTGGAGACATCGCTCGGGCGAACCGAATAACCAGGGCTGGTCGAAGGAGAAGGCCCCATCGCTCACTTCCGGAGTCGCGCCCTGATGTCGGCG
>JALYLU010000655.1 GCA_030774075.1 Actinomycetota bacterium
GCCGAAGCCTTTGTCTGCGTTGAAGAACTTCACGGTGCCTTGTGCCACGAATACTCGATTCTCAGCGCGGCCGACCAACCGGTTCGGTCTGCTCGCAACCCCCGACTGTAGCCACCTGCCCGGCCGGCGAGCGTGTTACTTGAAACGAGAACCATTCTCATCTAGGGTCGAGTCGTCGTTTCGGCGCCGCGGTGTACGAGGGAGATCTGGGCCGATGAGAGGTTCGCGAGAAGCTCGGACGTCTCGAGGCGCGTGCGCGGCGGCGAAGTTGATGGTGCTGAGCTTGGTGGTCCTCGCCGCATGTGGTTCCTCCGGTTCGAGCTCGACCGTGGCGGCCGCGAGGCCTGGCGGCATGCTCCAGGTGGTTGCGGCGGAGAACTTCTGGGGGAGCATCGCGAGCCAGATTGGTGGGACCCACGTGCGCGTGGTGAGCATCATCACGAATCCCGATACCGACCCCCATGACTACGAACCGACCGCGACCGACGCCCGAACACTGGCTTCTGCGCAACTCGTGGTCGAAAACGGCATCGGGTATGACCCATGGGTCAAGAAGTTCCTCGCGGCCGATTCGGGGAACGCAACAGTGCTGAGCGTCGGCGACGTGCTCGGCGTCGCGGACGGCGCGAACCCGCACCGTTGGTACAACCCGACCGATGTACAAACCGTGATCGGCCAGTTGGTGCGCGACTTCCAGAAACTGGATCCTGCCGACCGCGCCTACTTCGCCACCCAACAGTCGCGGTTCGAGACGAATGTGCTGGCGAAGTACCGCACCACGATCGGCGCGATCAGAGCCAGGTACGCCGGAACGAAGGTCGGGGCGTCGGAATCGATCTTCGCGATGCTCGCACCCGCACTCGGTCTCGACCTCATCACACCACCCTCGTTCCTGAAGGCAATCAGCGAGGGAAGTGACGTCTCGGCCGGCGACAAGCAGACGATCGACGACCAGATCAAGCGCCATGAGATCAAGATCTACGTCTACAACAGTCAGAACGTCACGCCCGACGTGCAAGCACAGTTGACCGAAGTCAAAAGGCAGCACATTCCCTACGCAACGATCACGGAAACGCTCGTGCCGGCAAACGCGACCTACCAGGAGTGGCAGACGACACAACTGCTCGGTATCCAGGCCGCGCTCGCCCGAGCGGCCGGTACATGAGCATCGGCGGCGTCGGCGTCGGTCCGGCCGTGTGTTTTCGGGATGCGACGGTGCGTCTCGGGCATCGGACGATCTGGTCGGACGTGACCTTGTCCGTCGCGCCCGGCGAGTTCGTCGCCGTCCTCGGCCCCAACGGCGTCGGGAAGTCCACCCTCGTGAAGGCGGCGCTCGGTCTGGTTCCCCTGTCATCGGGTACGGCGACCGTGCTCGGCCGTGGGCCGGGCGACGCGGGCCACGAGATCGGCTACCTCCCGCAACGACGCAGCTTCGACCCCGGTCTTCGGGTGCGCGGCATCGACGTTGTGCGTCTCGGCGCCGACGGCGACCGATGGGGCACACCTCTCCCCGGCGCGGCACGTTTCTTCGGGTCGCGACGTCGCGAGCAGGCACGAGTCACCGAGGTCATCGAGCTCGTCGGAGCGTCCGACTACGCGCGCCGCCCAATCGGTGAAGTTTCGGGTGGAGAGCAGCAGCGCCTGCTCATCGCGCAAGCGCTCGTGCGGCACCCGCAGCTGCTGTTGTTGGACGAGCCGCTCGACAGCCTCGATCTTCCGAACCAAGCGGCCGTTGCCGCGCTCGTCGAGGAGGTCTGTCGCGCGGAAGGCGTCACGGTGCTGATTGTTGCGCACGACGTGAACCCGATCCTTCCGTACCTGGATCGCGTCGTGTACCTGGGCCAAGGCGGCGCGGTCTCGGGCCCGGTTGCGCGCGTGATCACGTCCGAGACCCTGACGGCGTTGTATGACACGCCGATCGAGGTCCTGCACACCTCTGACGGACGCCTGGTCGTGGTCGGCCAACCCGAAGCGCCGGCGCATCACTCCGATCGCCACACGGGCCGTCCACGCCAATGAGTGCAACCGGCATCCTCGGAACCGGTCTGAGCTGGAGTCTCCGCGACGACATCGACCAGCTCTTCGCGTTTCATTTCATGGTCAACGCATTCCGGGCCGGCACCATCGTCGCGGTGCTCGCCGGCGCCGCGGGCTGGTTCATGGTCGTCCGCCGTCAGACGTTCGCCGGCCACACGCTCGCCATCGTGTCGTTCCCCGGCGCCGCGGGCGCGATCTGGCTCGGCGTCAGCGCGACCGCCGGCTACTTCGTCGGCTGTGTTGCCGCCGCGCTCGTCATCGCCATGGTTCCACGACCCCCGTCGGGCAGGAGCCATAGCGAGGAATCTGCGGTCGTCGGCACCGTGCAAGCGTTCGCGTTGGCGTGCGGGGTGCTGTTCGTCAGCCTGTACGGAGGATTCCTCAACAGTCTCACCGGCTTGCTGTTCGGTACGTTCCTCGGTATCTCCGACCGCCAGGTCATCACCTTGTACGCGGTCGCGATCGTCGTCCTGGGAGTGCTCGGCGCGATCGCCCGGCCGCTGTTCTTCGCGACAATCGACAACGACGTCGCTCAGGCCCGCGGCCTGCCCGTCCGACTCCTGTCCGTCGCGTTCCTCGTGCTGTTGGGCTGCGCGGCGGCCGAGGTCAGCCAGATAACCGGGGCGCTGCTCGTCTTTGCATTACTCGTCATGCCGGCGGCCAGCGCGCAGCAGCTGACCGCCGCGCCCGCATTCAGCTTCGCTTTGACCATCGCGCTGGCGATCCTGATCACGTGGCTGGGTTTGGCCGTCGCCTACTTTTCGGTCTATCCGGTCGGCTTCTTCGTCACCAGCTTCGGCATGGCAGTCTTCGTTGTCAGTGTCGCCCTCCGGTACCTGAT
>JALYLU010000656.1:0-1789 GCA_030774075.1 Actinomycetota bacterium
GTCGAGCAGGTCGTCGGCGAAGTTCGCCGGCAGCGCGTCGCACACCTCGTCATAGGCGGTGTCGAACACCGGCAGCACGTCGTCTTCCTTCCACTTCGCCCACTCGAGCACCTTGCGCGCGCGTCGCACCTCCTCGGGGTTGCGCTGGTCGTAACCGGGCTGGTCGATCGGGAACCACATCACGTCGTGCGGATTCACGAGCGCGACGGTGAGGAACCACGGCTGCTGCGCGCTCGCGGCGTTGGCGCGCAACCACGAAGCCGCGTTCGCGGCGATGATCGGGTCGAAGTGCACGCCGGTGCCGGCCCAACCCATGAAGTGGCGATCGTTTCCCTCCCAATCGGAGAAGCCGTACGCAGTCAGGTCAGGTGACACGGCCTGTGAGAGGTGCCACTTCCCGATGTAGCTCGACCGGTAGCCCGCGTCGCGCAGGATGGAGCCGATCGTCGGGACCGCGGAGTCGAGCTCCTTGTGCTCGGGCATGATGACGTTGTCGACCACCCCGTGCTGCGCGATGTACCGCCCGGTGAAGAGCGAAGCCCGCGACGGTGAGCACGGGGAGCTGTGGGTGTAGTGCCTCCTGAGCTCGAGCCCCTCCGCGCGCAGTCGGTCACGCCACGGCAATCGCACGCTCGGTGGGAGCCAGTCGCGGTCGCGCTCTTGATCGGAGACCACGAGGAGAATGTTCGGTGCGCGGGTGCTCCCATCGTTCATCACGTGCCAGACTCCACGGAGTGGAGAGCAATTTGCCAGTTCAGAGCGTCGACGAGAGACCAGCGCTCTGGGTCGGTCACGTGGTGCTCGCGACGCACGACGTGCTCCGATCGTCCGCTTTCTACCTCGACCTCGGACTGCGGCAGGTGCACGAGCCGCGCGCGTCCGACGGAATCGCGGAGCTCGAGATGCGGGGTGGCACCCACCTCGTGCTCGTGCTCGATCCCCAAGCGCGGACCGACGGTCGCGGCGCTCCGTTCGATCTCATGGCCGACGATCTCGACGCGCTCCACGACTCGATGGAGGAGCGTGGAGTCGACGTCTCGCCGATCGAGCGCGGCGGCCACGCCAGCTTCACGTTCCGCGATCCCGACGGCTACACCGTCACGGTGAACGACTCGCACGTTTCCGGCGTCGTCTGAGCCGCGCGTCAACCGGCGGAGCGTCAGCCGGCGTAACCGTCGAGCAGACCGGTGAGCCCGCTCGGCTGGTGCGCACCGAACGCGAGCTGTTCGAGCACGCCCAGTCCGACCTTGTCGCCCCACCGAGCGCGCATCACCTGCTGGATGTGGATGTTCCACGGCTCGACGTTGTCGAGGTCCTCGACCTTGTGCTCCTCCGAACCGACCGCGAGCTCGCCGTGCCAATGTCCGTGGCCCCACTCCGGATGCGTGTAACCGAGCCCGCGCATGCGGAACGTGATCAGTGGCTCGAGCTCGATGCGCTCCTCGGTGTGATCGTGGCGGAGCAGTCGCAGCGTCGCGCCCTGCGACCGGCGCAAGCCCGGTGCCCAACGCACCTCGTGCGTCGCGCCCGCAAGATGATGGATGCGTTCGTCGGCGTTCCACGTGGGATCACCGTCGCCGATGACGTCGAGCACGGCCTGGCTTCCGACCCAACGATCGCCGTTGGCGCGTTCGAAACACAGGAAGTGCGTGCAGCAGTCGTCCCAGTTGATCGGCGCCCATAGGAAGAAGATCTGCGGCAGAGTGAGGTCGGGCGCCGCCGGAGTCGGACCGCCGACCGGCCGCACGCCCCACGACCGTTCTTTATTTAATTATTCGCGGTCGATAGG
>JALYLU010000656.1:1799-2873 GCA_030774075.1 Actinomycetota bacterium
GACCACGTGCCCCATTGGGTCATGCGGGTGGAGTCCATGACCGTCCGCGTGCCGGTGGTCAGCGTTTGACGCGGCTCTTCGAGCGCGACCGTACGGGCGGTGAAGGTCACGTCGGCATCGATCCCGAGCTCGACCGCGTCGGTACGCACACGCGTGATCCGCAGCGGTTCGACGACCTCGATCGACAGCGGACCGATCCGAGTCTCGCCCCGATCGGCGGGGATGCGACCGGATGCGAACACCGACCGCTGCACTCCGTCGTGCACTACCGCGAACGCGCCGTCGATGATGCCGCGGTTCGGGTACACCGCCATGCCCGCGGCGAAGTAGTAATCCTCGGTGTAGCCGTTGAACCAGAACCGGTCGTAATGGTTCGGGTCGCCCGTCGCGGGGTGCGCGAGCGGGAGCGGCGTCTGGTGGATCGGATAGTCGTCGAACGGCGTCAGCACGAGCCGGACGTTACATTCTCATGCGGCTGCGACCTCCGGCCCTCCAACGAGTTACTGCGTCACAGCGCCGACCGGGCCTCCGGATCTGCGCCTGGCTGCCCCCGAGCCCGGCAGCTCAGCCGCTGACCGCGTCGAACTGTTTGCGCAGCCGGACCATGGCCTCGGGCGCAGCGGCGGCATCGCGCGCGAAGGCGCGCAGCGTCACGATCACGTCGGTGGCGCCGGCCGCGACGAGCTCAGGGACCGAGGCCATGCTCGCGGCGAGGTCGGGCCGGCCGTCGTCAGCCATCGCAATCCGCAGCGGCGCCTGCACCTGCAGCGTCGACGGGTCACGACCCGCGGCCGCGAAGGCGTCGCGGATCCAGCCCACTCCCGTCGCGATGCCCTCGACGGTCTCGCCCATGATCGGGATCCATCCCACGCCGTGTCCGACGACGCGCGCCAGGTTGCGGGCGTGCAGCGTGCCCGCGATCCAGATCGGCACTCCGCCCGCTTGCACGGGCTTCGGCTCGCAGTAGATGTCGTGGAACGACAGTGTCGGCGCGTCGAGCTCGGCGAGCCATTAAACCCCCAAAACACCCCCACCCCCCCAAACCAAAAAAAAAAAAAAAACCCCCATAAAAAA
>JALYLU010000657.1 GCA_030774075.1 Actinomycetota bacterium
GTGTGAAGATCTCATCAGCGGTGGTCCTTCCGTTTCGGAATCGGGACTCGATACTCCGAGCCTGCCTCACAGCAGCACCCGGAGCGGAGGACCACCCCTCAAGTTCCACGGACCTACGGACAACCTCTTGCGCGACGCGCTGGTTTGACGACGCGTCCCCGAACAACACCGCCGCCCTATCCCATATCGCGGGCTCGCCGACACTGCCACCCTGTCTGAGTGTCGAGAGCGTCGGTCCGCGAGAACTTGGGCGCATGGATGTCCCCGAGACTCGGTATGTGACGGTTGGCGACCGTCAGGTCGCGTCAGATGAGTGGCGGCGTGGGCACCCAGCAGCCACAGTCCGAGGCGCTCCAGCGTCGGCGGTTGGCGCGAATCCGACGGCTCGCGGTGCAGGGGCTCAAAGACCCCCTGGTCCACAGCATCGGCAGGACCGAGTCTGTCGACGATCCGAGTCGCTCGCCGTCGCGGGCGCGATCTCGGACTCGCAGCATCTAGGCGCCTGTGGCGCGGCGGACGACTTCCGCTTCGACGCTCGCGACGACCTCGCCGTTCGCATCGACATCGAAGAACTCGATGCCGTCCACGACCAGCGGGGTGTCAGCCGCAAACGCGACCGCGATCTTGTTCGCGGCGTTGCGCACGATGTCAAGCACGACCTCGGTCGATTCGGCAGTGGTGAATGCACCGTGCACCTGCGCGACGAGTTGATCGTCGATTTGCGCGGGTTGCGTGACAACGGCATCCGTGAGGCGAAGGGCGATCTTGTGCCGCGAGCTCAGCACGCTGTGCTCGAAATCTTCTACCGCAGAAAACGGAGAGCTGTCACCAGCCTCGTCGAGCGCGCGTACGCTCAACCGCGATCGGCACAGTCGACAGTGATGAACGGTTGCGCCACGCAAGCGGATCAACTCCGTCGTCAGCGGATCGAGAACGGAAGCCCGCGCCACGACGCGCATGAACTCCTCAATCGCGGCCCAGAGATCGCCCGGCTCGGCCTGAGGAGGCCCGTCGTACGACACCGCGTACAGTCGCTGCAGAGCGATGCGCGCCCGCTGGAACATGTCGACGACGAAAAGGGCCTGTACAAAGGTGAATGTCTCGCTGCCGAGCGCACCTGAGAGCACGGCGCGATCGGCGTTTGTGATTCCGGCGACGTCGACGACGAACTGCTCCGCGAACCGGACGCAGATCAAAGCGCGGAGATCGGACCCACCCTGCGCGCGGCCGGACGTACGCACAAACTCGTCATCGTTACGCAGAAGTCGGGAAACCGCCTTCCGCACGGGGAACATCACCGCCTCATCTACAGCTGCCGCAGCGATCGCTTCGACACGGTCGAATGCGGCGAAGGCTTCGCGCGCTTCGGCTCTCCACGGCTCGGCGGCAGTCATACTCCGACGCTACTCATCTCCGCACGGCGTTGACCGCGCCTCAGGTCGGCGATCCTCGAAGTCGACTCCGCCAAGGGGTAGCCGCAAGCGCCTCGACTATCGGAACTCGCAGACGAACCAATGAGTCGTTGCCCACCCGCACCGACGATGGACCGAGATCAGGGAATGTGCAGGCCAGAGATGCTTCTCGCGACCACGAGCCGCTGTATCTCCGACCTGCCTTCGAAGATCGTGTAGCTCACCTCGCTACGTAAGGCCAGTGCTTGGTCCCGACGGTGCACGCCCGCCCAAGAGGCCGCGCGACGTGGTCCGCAATCGTGCGAAGCGAGGCTCAGAGTTGTAGGGATGAGAGTAGGGATAGCGATGGATCCATGACACCGTGGTATCATGGCGCCATGCCGAAAAACATGACCGTGAGACTCCCCGACCAACTCGCCGCCGACGCGGAGGCGCTCGCCCGCGTCGAAGGCCAGAGCTTGAACGAGACGATCAAGCAGGCACTCGCGGAGGCCGTCGAACGCCGCCGCAAGGATCCCAAGTTCCGCGCCCGGCTGCGCCGGATCATCGATGAGGACCGAGAGCTGCTCGAGCGACTCGCGAAGTGAGTGTCGAGTACCTCGACCTCGCCGCCTTCATAGCGATTGCCGCGGCGGTGACCGCCTTGGACGAGAACACCATCGCCAAGGTCGCTGATCTGGGCCTCGCCGATTCGGCGCTCCACGCACCCTCGGCGCAGTTCGGAGATCGCGAATTCTACGAAGCCTTCATCGACAAGGCAGCCGTCCTCGTCGTTCGACTGGCGCGCAACCACCCCCTACCCGACGGCAACAAGCGCGTCGCCTGGGTTGCACTGCGCATGTTCATCGATATGAACGGTTGGTCCTGGTCTCGACGACCTGACATTCACGAAGCCGAGGAGATTGTGCTCGCGATCGCGGCTGGTCACCTCGATGAACAGCGGACTGCCGAATGGTTGCGCGACTATCTCGTCGCGCCCGAATCCTCGTAGCACCTACAGGAGGCGGAACCTACTGATCGAGCGGTTACGACGACCCGCCGGATCTCCGAGGCGCTATCGGGTTTACCCGTCGTCGCCGGGCTCTCCCGCGCCGTCGTTCCAACAGCCGCACGTGATCAACTGCTTCCCGCAGCGCGGGCACCTTTCGACGTCGCAGCCGAGATGGTGAAAACGTTCGGGTTTCGCCCCACAGTCGCCACACCGCTGGCCGGTACAGCGGCGGCGCAGATACAGCGCACCGTGGATCGTCAGCGCCGACAGCGTGCAGCCGACGGCGGTCGCCATTTCCTGCCTGCAATCGGCGCAGCTTGTCATGCCGCGGATAGTGCACCTCGGGTGCGACAACGACTCGGGATAGGAAGGCCATCGACGCGCCAACGCGCACCGACGCCGAATATCGGAATGCAGGTGTCTGGACCGAGTTCACGGAATGTGCAGGCCAGAGATGCTTCTCGCG
>JALYLU010000658.1 GCA_030774075.1 Actinomycetota bacterium
ACAAGCTCGCCGGCGCGCTCGCACCCAACGACACGCACACCATCACCACCGAGCAAGCCGCTTGACCACCATGAGAAAATAGAGATCAAGGTCCGCCCCGAAGTTCAACGGAAAGCCGGACATCCTCGACCCCGAGCCGGCGCTGGTTACGCAGCGTCATGACCCGATCGCCCGCCTGGTAGGGGCGGCCGTCGAGCTCGAGCGTCGGTCCGGTCAGCTGACCCGCGGCCTCGACGTGGGCGCGGGCCCGGGCGTTGAGGTCGTCGACGTCATACCGGCGGGCCGCGACCATGAGGACCCGTTCGTTGCGCAGCGACGCGGCCCACCAATCAGCGACCATGACGTCACGCGTCCCGGCCGCGGTCGGCGCCGTCACGACCCGATCGTGCGCGTCGTAGGCACCGAGCGCCACCTCCACATCACCGGCGCGTAGTGCGCGGAGCGCGGCGCGTTCCCAGGCGTCGTGCTGGCGGCGGTTGTGGGAAAGGCGGATCGGCGCGACGCGCTGGGCGAGGCCGCGCAGCAATCCGCCGGCGTCGATCTCGGGAAGCTGACGCGGATCACCAACCAGCACGACCTTCGCGCGGGCGGCCGCGGCGTGATCGATGAGCCGGGCGAGCGTCCTGGTCCCGACCATGCTCGCTTCGTCGACAATCACGACCGAATCGCGTTGAAGTCCGCCGTGCTTCGGGTTGTCGAGGTCGACGAGGAGGCTCGCGATCGTCTGCGACGGGATCCCGGCGGAGCTTTCGAGCTCGGCGGCGGCGCGTGCGGCCAGCGCAATGCCGACGACCCGCTGCCCGGAACGTTGCCAGGCGTCGCGGGCGCCATCGAGCGCGAACGTCTTGCCCGTCCCGGCCGCTGCGACCACCACGTCGATGCCGTGCCCGTTGGTCGTCAAACGCACCACCAACGCGGTCTGCTCGTCCGAGAGTTCGGGCCGCGCGCCAAGGGCGTCGCGCACGGCCTGCTCGTTGGCGATCGCGATGTCGTCCCCGCGGTGCGCGACCGCGTGATCGACAATCTTCTGCTCGAGTGCGAGGAGATCCGCGGTCGAGTAGCTCGTGCCCAGCGCGGGTCCTTGGATCCGTTTTCCGCCCGAGCGAGTACGCAGACTCGCCGTCCCGCATGCCTCGAGGGGCACGATGGCCGGTTCGGCGATTGTCTGATCCGCGAGATCTTCGATCGTCGGCACGTCGGCACCAGCGGTGAGGCGATCGCACCAAGCCCGCAACACGTCGCGCCGATCGAACGAGCTCGCCCGGGCCGTCAGTCCGTCGGGCCCGATAAGCGTCTCGACCGTCCGGTTGATCTCACCGTGGTCGAGCGACCTGGGTCGCGTTCTGCCGATGACCGCGTCCACCGCGTCGGGTTCGAGACCGATGCCGCGCGCTTCGTCCCGCCACCGTTCGGTCATCGCAGTCGCGGTGATGCCGTAGTCCTTGGCCTGGCGGGTATCCAACGCGGCGATCTCGGCCGCACGCGCCGACGAAAGACCACGCTCGGCGAGCGCCGCTTCGATCTCGACCCGACGCGTCGAAAACGCTCGCAGCACCGCATCGGGGATGCCGTCGAGGTCGGCGATGCCGTGCAGGACGGGTCGCCACTCCACCCCGAGGCGGCGGGTCAGTTCAGCCCGCAGATGCGCCTCGTACAAGTAACCCGCGGTCTTCGCATGCAGGTACAGATGCCGGCCGTCGAGCGTCGCCCACCGGCCATCAGGCCCACGAGTCACATTCGCGACCAACACGTGCGTGTGTAGATGCGGATCGCCGGCCCGACTGGACCGATGCCGAAACGCCGCACCCACAAACCCATCACCGCCGACCTGTTCGACACCGTCAGTGCCGCGCCGCGACCAACACGCTGCCCGCTGCAGATAACCCAACGCGGCGTCGACCGCCGTGTCGTGGGCCGCACGCACCCCGGCCGAGACCTCGAAGCCGCCGACGCCGAACAGGACGGACACCGACTTCGGCGCCCGAAACGTCAGATCGAAACCGGGAACGTGATCCGACCGGACCCGGCCCAGCGGGACACCGGTGATCGGGTCACGGCCCTCGAGCGCCGCGCGCAAGTCGTCGCCATCGACAGGACCGTCCAAGCCGAGCGTCTCCGCGCCTGCGCCGACCCACCGCCCCGGCATCTCACCCCGCCCGCTGTAGTAGTCCTCCACCCCTCTTGCGACACCCTCCAAGTAATAACTCTGCTGCCCCGCACCCAACTTCCCCAAACTCAACACGTGACCACCACACGTGCACGCCAAGTACCCCTCAGCCTCACCCGCACGACCGCCGAACAACCCTCGCGAAATAACGGCACGAACTTGCATTCAAAATCCAGCACCGAAAACGACTGCGCGACACCACACGCGAACGGCACGTTCGAGCTCAACAACGCGCCCGGCACGATCACGCGTTCTCGATCAGCTGATCGATCGCCCGCCTCGGTACCACCACCCGCCGACCCAGCCGGATATGCGCGAGCTCACCCCGAGCGACGAGCTCGTAAGCGTGCGCCCGCGAGATCCCTAACAGGTGCGCGGCCTCCTCGACCGACAACACCAACGACCGCGTCGACGTCGCCGATTCAGACTCATTCATCGTTGTTCCTCCTCATCGCGCTCGTCGACGGTCAACGAGGACGACCGTGCTTGCATCCCGACGACAGACGTCTGTCCGCACCGGCCCCGTCAACAAGGAATGGCGCAGCGACACTCCAGAGCGCGACAAGAGATGGGCATCCCCTCGAAGTGTGGAGGCATCCACTATGAGGTGATGTCATGGCAGAGATACGTAGGAAGTACGACCCGGAGTTCCGAGAGGGCGCGGTTCGGATCGTCAGGGAGACGAGTAAGTCGATC
>JALYLU010000659.1:0-1143 GCA_030774075.1 Actinomycetota bacterium
CATCCACCCACCCGGCGACGCCGCGATTGAGGTACACCCGCGATCGCTCGTACCCGGACAGACTAGCGTTTCCGAAGGCAGGCCAGGTTGCGGCATCCTCGAAGAAACGAGCGTTGGCACCGGCGATCTTCGACATCGCATACCAATAGCTCTTGTCGCGGTCGGCCGAGATGAAGCCGTTGGCGACGAAGAGCTCGTTGGCGCCGTCATTGTTGAGATCACCGAACTGCGCGCCCCATGCCCAGCCCGCGTCGGCGATCTCGCCTTCTGCGACGTTTCGGAACCGGCGCGCTTCGGGCATTTCGTTGAGACGGAGGTTGTTGTTCTGGAACAGGTATCCGCGCTCGGAGATGTTGGTAACAAATGCATCGAGTCGGCCGCGATTGTATGCATCGCCCAACGCTACCGCCATGCCGCTCTTGGATTCGCTCTCGAGACCAGCAGTAGTGAGAACGAAGCGCCGTCCGCGATCGTTCAGATACAACTCCTCCGGACCATAGTCGTTCGCGAGATAGATGTCCGGCCATCCGTCGCCGTTGAAGTCGGCCGACGCCGCCGCCAGCGTCCATCGCGTGCTGCCGACGCCCATCCTGTCGGTCACGTCCTCGAACCGGGTGCCCCCTGGGCGCGTGCCACCGAGATTGTGAAAGAGCAGATTTTTCCCGCCGTTGGTGGCGAACTCGAAGCTGTTGTGCATGATCTTCGTCGTCGCCAAGTGCCACAGATCGACATCGCGGAAATACGCCGTGACGTAGAGATCGAGCAGCCCGTCGCGATCGTAGTCGAGCCAGATCGCGCCGTTGCTGTTCACCCAGCGTCGTAGACCGGCCTGGGCGGTGACGTCCTCGAAGCGGGTGCCCCCTGAGCGGGTGCCATCGACGTTTCTGAACAGCGCCAGATAACCGTAGCGGTACACCAGCACGTCTTCGCGGCCGTCGTTGTCGAAGTCGCCCCAAACCGCGCCCATCGACACTCCTTCCCCCTGCCGGTTGAGATCCGCGAGTCCTGCAGTCGCAGCGATATCCTCGAAAGTGCCGTCGCCCTTGTTGCGGTAGAGCGCGTTGGGCTCACCGAAGCGGCTGTTGGTGAAGTACAGATCGGGCCTTCCGTCGCCATCGAAGTCGGCGACGGATACCGATGCTC
>JALYLU010000659.1:1153-2861 GCA_030774075.1 Actinomycetota bacterium
AGCGCGGCAACATGCGGCTCGATGCTCGCGATCTTTGGATCGAAGGTCGGCCGGTGGTGCACGAAATGAATGCCGGCCGCCGCGGTCTCGTCACGCAACACGAATCCGGGGTGCGCAGCGTCAGCGGCGGCCCGAATCGGCCCGCGATTCAGTCGCATCGCGAGCAGGATAGCTGCCAGAAAAGGCACAGCCATGATGGCGCGCCTAGCGGCGGGGCTGGGTCGGTGCAGCACGGATCAGAGTATAGCCTCAGTACATCACGGCGGCGACACTTTCCCCCTCACGACGCGCGTGTCGTACTCCCGGAGATAGCGCTGGTGCTGCGGGTCAGTCGGATACGCCTCGGCGGGCTTATAGGGATATGCCTGCACGCCATGGAAGGGGAGCGGGCCCACCGTGGTGCCGAACGCCGTGTTCAGATCGGAGTCCTTGATCCACCCGTCGGTGTAGAGCAGGAAGTCGCGCTTCCAGCCAGGCGGGAGCGAGCTCGCGGAGCTTGCGTCGAACTCAATGGTCGCCTCGTCCCCCGGGCCCATGATCACGTACATGTCGTCGGGATTCCGGAGCAGAGGCAGCACATCGCCGAAGCGCGTGAAAGCGCCCTCGATTGGTCGCCAGGGTGACTCGTTGGCCACGTCGTCATAGGCGAACCAGTACGGGCCGTAGCGACCACCCTTGCGATACATGCGGGAGAAGCCGCGGAAATGGAGATCGGCCGACACCGGCGCCAGCGTCGTGACCTTCGCCGGGCTGTTCGCGAGAGCGCGAGCGACGAACGCCTGGTCCCAGTAGATCTGCATGTTCGTGCGAATGCGCACGTGATGATCGGTGGTCGGAAACCTCCCGGCCAGATCCACCACCATCGTCTTGTCCTTGCCGGAGGGGAAGCCGATGTCCGCGATCGCGGTGCGCCATCTGCCCCTCGCGTCGCGCACCTCGAGGGAAGGCGAGGTGAGTTTGATCGAAGATTGCTGCCCAAGCGCGACGTTGATACTGGCGTCGGTGGGATAGATCCAGCCGCGCAGAAAGAGGAAGGTGCCAGGGCGGCCTGCGGCGTCGCCGAGATCCAGGATGAGATCGTGCGGCGCAACGACTCCCTGATACTGCATGGGCGTTAGGTCCGAGACGTACACGTCGTCGCTCTCGCGCAACGCCGGCAGGACGTCGTTGCCACGTTCATCGGTTGCGGAGAGTGGCAAGTAGCGTCGCGCGACCTGGAACAGCCGGAGCCTCACCGGTCCAGGCGGAACGAAGCGCTCGTCGACGAACACGTCCACCGAATCCGGGTGGTCGACGGCGAGCAGCTTGACCTCGTCCGCATACGCCGTCTCCCAGAGCTCCTCGGTGAGCTGGAGGATGTATCGTCCGTCGCGCGGCGCGAGCGCATCGCCCGGAATGCGCAGGTATTCCTGCGACGCGCCCGCGGGGGCGAACGCGCTCGTGCTGCCCATGAGGCCCAAAGGCATTCCCAGCGCGCTGCGCCACATCGCATCGGTCACGAACCGGAAGCGCTTCCCGTCCCACGTATACGCAAGCGCGCACGACCCCTTGAGCATTTCGCGCTCGACGACGTCCTGGTCCGCTCCTGGGAAGTAGATGGTCTGCGGCACGCCGTTAGGCCACTCCACGCGAAGCACGTCGGCCTTGAGGTGCGGCCCCAGGCCGAAGTGCGTCGTCCGACCGGTGGCGACACGCGTCTGGTAGATCT
>JALYLU010000660.1 GCA_030774075.1 Actinomycetota bacterium
GCTTTGGAGGGCCGCGTGGCGGTGGCGGTGGCGGATACACACCCGGGGGCGGTCCGGGAGGCGGACCTGCGGGTGGCCCGGGCGCAGGTCGCACCGGCGCGCCCGGTCGTGGCCGGGGCGGTCCCGGCGGTGGCCCGGGTGGTCCTGGCGGATTCACTGGTGGGCCCGGCGGTCGGGGACGACCCGGTGGGCCGCCGCAGCGGCGTCGCAAGAAGCGCCGTCGCGATCGCGCCGAGCTCGAACCGGCGTCGCAACGGCTCACACCGGTCGACGCGCCGGTTCCCGAAGGCGAGATCGTCGTCGCGCGCGGCAGCACCATTCAGGAGTACGCGCCGAAGTTGAACCGTACGCCCGCCGATCTCGTGCGCATCTTGTTCGAGGCGGGCGAGATGATGACGGCAACCGCTTCGCTCGCCGACGAGATGATCGAGCTGATCGCCGAGGCCCTCGGCGCCCAGATCCTCATCGTCGAGCCGGGCAGCGAGCAGGAGATCGAGCTGATCGCGCTGCTCACCGCCGACGACGACGAAGACGACGAAGCGCTGCTCGAGCCGCGCCCGCCCGTCATCACGGTGATGGGTCACGTCGACCACGGCAAGACCACACTGCTCGATCGAATCCGCCACGCCAACGTCGTGGCGGGCGAGGCCGGTGGCATCACCCAGCACATCGGCGCGTATCAGGTGAACCGCGACGGCCGTCGCATCACGTTCATCGACACGCCGGGCCACGAAGCCTTCACCGCGATGCGGTCCCGTGGCGCGCAGATCACCGACATCGCGGTCCTCGTGGTCGCGGCCGACGACGGCGTCATGCCGCAGACCCTCGAGGCGATCAGCCACGCGCGCGCGGCTGAAGTTCCGATCGTCGTCGCGGTCACGAAGGTCGATCGCGAGGACGCCGACCCCACACGAGTGCGCCAGCAACTCACCGAGCACGACCTCGTGCCCGAGGAGTGGGGCGGCAACACGATCGTGCTCGATGTCGCGGCGCCGTCCGGTCAGGGCATCGAGGAATTGCTCGACGCGCTTCTGCTCGTCGCCGACGCCGAGATTGCCGAGGACCTGGTCGCGAACCCGAAGCGGCCTGCGAAGGCCTACGTGCTCGAGTCGTTCCTCGACCAGGGCCGGGGCCCGGTCGTCACCGCGCTCGTCGAGGAAGGCACGTTGCGCGTCGGCGATCAGATGGTCGCGGGGCCCGCGTGGGGTCGCGTCCGGGCGATGTTCGACGAGCACGGTGTGCAGGTGAGTGAGGCCGGCCCGTCGGTGCCCGTCGAGGTGCTCGGCCTCGACGACGTCCCGCTCGCGGGCGACGAGCTGCGTGTTGCACCGTCCGACAAGGTGGCCCGGACCGTGGCGGAAGCGCGCGCCCATCGCCGGAAGGTCGCCGCGCAACGCAACCCGATGATGTTGGGCGGCGGCGCGCGGCTCGAGGACATCTTCGCCATGGTGCAGCGGGGCGAAGTCGCCACGCTCAACCTCATCGTCAAGGCCGACGTGAACGGCTCGCTCGAGGCGCTCACCGACGCGCTGCGCAAGCTCGACCAGGAGCACGACGAGGTCCGGTTGTCGTTCGTGCACCGCGGCGTGGGTGGCATCACGGAGTCCGACCTGAACCTGGCGGCCGTGTCGAACGCGACCGTGATCGGTTTCAACGTCCGTCCCGACCGCAAGGCTCGCGAGGTCGCCGAGCGTGAAGGCGTGGAGATCCGGACCTACGAGGTCATCTACGGTGTGCTCTCCGACGTGAACAACGCCCTCGTCGGGATGCTCAAGCCCGAGTACGAAGAGGTCGTGACCGGTGACGCCGAGGTGCGAGAGGTCTTCTCGGTGCCTCGTGTCGGCAAGGTCGCGGGCTGCTTCGTCACGAGCGGTGTCATCACCCGCGGCTCCAAGGTGCGATTCCTGCGTGAGGGCACGGTCATCTGGAAGGGCCAGATCGCCACGCTGCGTAGGTTCAAGGACGACGTGCGCGAGGTGCGTGAGGGCTTCGAGTGCGGTATCGGCCTGGAGAACTACCAGGACCTCAAGTCGGGCGACGTGATCGAAACCTTCGAGGAACGCGAGATCGCGCGGGTCTGATCACCGGGGACCGGGGACGTGAGCGCAGCCGCGGTCGCTCTCCTCGCAGTCGGGCTTCTCGGCGCGCTGAGCCGCCCGCGGAACGTTCCGGCGTGGTCGCTCCCGGTCATCGCCGCGTTCGTGGTGCTCGCGGCGGGCGTCGTCGGGCGCTCTGCCCCACGCGTTCACGAGCCTGGGCGCGGGCGGGGCGCGTGGCTTCGCAGCCGGCGTCGTCTCGGCCAATCTGCTGAACAACCTGCCGGCGCTCTTGTTGGGCCTGCCCCACCTGTCGGCGCGCAGCCGGGTGTGGCCCCTGTTGCTCGGTGTGAATCTCGGTCCGCTCCTGGTGCTGACCGGCTCGCTCGCCGCTTTGTTGTGGCAGGCGAGCGCGCGGCGCGCGGGCGTGGAGGTCGGCGCCGGCCGTTACACGCACGTGGGGGCGGCGGTCGGCCTGCCGGCGATGGCGGCGGCGGCGCTGGTACTCCACATCCTCGGGTGAGGGGACCGCGCATTCGTATCGAGACGCCACTGCCGGTGGCGCGAGAATGGCCATGTGCACGCCGCCGCCGTTCGTTTCGATCTGCACGTCCCGCAGAGTCGATCGTTGAAGACGAAGCGCGCCGCCATCCGCCCGATCGTCGAGGGGTTGCGCCATCGGTTCCGGGTCTCGGCGGCCGAGGTCGACCACCACGACCAGTGGCAGCGCGCCGCGATCGCCGCGGCCGTCGTCGCGGGCAGCAATTCGCAGCTCCGTGAGGTGCTCGCCGCGATCGAGCGGTTCGTGGTCGCGGCGGCC
>JALYLU010000661.1 GCA_030774075.1 Actinomycetota bacterium
GCGGCGCGCGCCGGAGCGCGCGATCGGCGCGTCGATCAGGCCGCGCCGAGACGACAGCCGACCCCACACCAACGCGGCGTAGACGCGCTCGACCGTCCGCGCCGCGAGTTGGCCGACGAGTGCCTCGTAGGCCGCGGCCGATCGCGCAACCGCGAGCAGGCCGCTCGTGTCGCGATCGAGCCGGTGGACGATCCCCGGGCGCGTCGGGTCACCGACGGCCTCGATGCCGGGGAAGCGCGCGAGCAGACCATTGACGAGCGTTCCGCTCGCGTTCCCGGCACCGGGATGCACGACGAGACCGGCCGGCTTGGCCACGACGACGACCTCGTCGTCGGCGAAGCGCACCTCGACGTCGACGCCGGCATCGGGTTCGGGCCGCGCGTCCGACTCGAGCGCCGGCTCGGCCGACACCTCGAGAGTGCTTCCCTCGCGTAAACGGTGACTCTTCGCGACGATCCGGCCGTCGACCGACACGGCGCCGTCGTCGATCAACGCCTGCACCGCGGCGCGCGGCCAGCCGGTCAGGAAGGAGAGCGCCCGGTCGACACGATCACCGTCGAGCGCCGCCGGCACGGTGATGGGCCGGTCGATCACGACGCGGGCGCAGCACTTGGCGCGAGCAGCGTCCGGACGATCAACAGGACGGCTCCGACGGTGATGCACGAATCGGCGACGTTGAACACCGGCCACCAACCTACGGCGACGAAATCGACGACGTGGCCGCGCAGGAAGCCGGGCGAACGCGCGACGCGGTCGCCCAGGTTGCCGAGCGCGCCGCCGAGCACGAGCACCAACCCGACGAGCGTCCAGCGGTCCGTCGCTTGGCGCAGCGAGCGCGCGATGAACAAGGCGATCACGATCGCGAGAACGGCCAGCACCGGCGCGTAGCCCTGGAATCGGCTGAACGCGCTGCCGCTGTTGCGCGCCAAGTCGAATACCAGGAAGTCGCCGATGACGTGCTTGGGGCGGTTGGCCAGCGCGTTGACGGCCCAGGCTTTTGTCAGCTGATCGACCGCGACGATGCTCGCCAGCGCCGCGATGACCCACGCGGTGCGGGACCGGGAAGAGATACGTCCTCGCGTCTCAGCGACGCCGTTCGCCACGGGCCTTGCACTTCACGCACTGCTCCGCCCACGGGATCACCTCGAGCCGCGCGACGGGGATGCGATCGCCGCAGGTAATGCACAGTCCGTACATTCCCGTGGGGATGCGCTGCAGGGCGCGGTCGATGTCGCCGACGGTCTGACGAGCGGTCGTCGACAGGGACAGATCCCGCTCGCGCTCGACGCTCACCGTGTCGCCTTCGCCCGACTCCTCGTCGAACTGGGTGTCACCCTGCTCCCGCTCCGACGCGAGCTGCTCGGCCGATGCCTCGAGCTCCTCGGCCTGGCGCGCGTGGCGCTCCCGCTCCTCCTCCAGGCGTTCGCGCAGCTTCGCCAGCGTGCTCGCCGCGAGCGGCGGCGGGAGCTTCTTCGGCGGTTCCTTCTTGACCGGCGGCGGCTTGGGGGCCGTCTTCGGCGCGGGCGACGGCTTGTTCGCGATCTTCATCGGACCCTTCGTCGACACCCCCGGCGCTTTCTTGACGGTCGACTTGGCCGGTGCGACCTTCTTCGCCGGCGCGGCTTTCTTGGCCACGAGTTGCTTCGCCTTGCTCGCGACCTTGCCGGCGACGGGCCGGTTGGCAATTGTTCGCTTCGGGGAGGGCTTCTTGGCCACCGGCTTCTTCGCGGAAACGACCCCCTTGGCGGCCGGCTTCTTCGCGACCTGCTTCTTCGCGACCTGCTTCTTCGCGTCCTGCTTCTTCGCGACCGGCTTCTTCGCGACCGACCGGGTCGAGCTCGATTTCTTGGCACTCGTTGCCGCGGCGCGCGTCGCCGGCGCCTTCTTCTTCATTGCCGCGGTCTTCTTGACCGCGGCATTCTTGGCCGCGGTCTTCTTCTGGGCCGGGGTCTTCTGGGTCGCCGCGCGCCGCGTCGAGGCCGCCGGCTTCGGTGCCTTGCGCGTGGTGACCTTGGACACGTTGGCCATGCTGACCTACTCGGGGCTGTTGGGCTCGGTTGGCTCGTTCGAGGGATCCGGAGAACGGGCGGGCCGGCCACGGCCCCCGGAAGGCGCCGGATTGTAGCGGCCCGATTGGTCACCTTCGGTCACCCGTGGGCGGGCCCGATCCGGGGAGCGAGCCGGCGCTCGGCCTCGGCTGCTTCCAGACAGGTCAACGCGTCACGTGCACGACGACGACGCCAACGACCCCGTCGACGACCGCGCGCAGAGGCTCAGTACACCCAGACCGTAAGGCCGATCGGCAAGATGTTGTTCGCCCACATCCAGTCGATCGCGGTGTTCGAGACGCGGGTGCATCCGTGCGAAGCCGGGTACGGCGGAACCGACGTGTAACCGTGGATCGCGACCCCCGACCACGTGAAGTACTTCGGCCGCCACAGGGTGCCGAGCGGACCGTGGTCGGGCCCGTCGACCTGGCGGATGATCGAGAAGACGCCCTCCGGCGTGTGCGCCGAATAGCCCGCGCCGTCGAGGGTGTAGGGGTGATCGGAGCCCGTCGAGGTGTTGAACACGTAGCGGACATAGTGGTTCTCGACGACCATGAGGACCTGACGGGTCTTGTCGATCTCGATCATCGAACCCGACGCCGACCGGGCCTGCGGGCGGACCGCGGTGCGGAACCCGGCCTGGGTGGCGTCGTCGACGACACCGGAGCGCGGCAAACCGTTCGCCTTCTGGAACGCCCAGATCGCCTGCTGCAAGTTGCTGTCGAACACGCCGTTCACTCCCGGCAGCCAGTAGCCCATCGACAGGAACCGGTTCTGGACCTCGACGACTGCCGCGCCGCTCGCACC
>JALYLU010000662.1 GCA_030774075.1 Actinomycetota bacterium
GGCTTGCGCCGCTTGGGCACCGCGGCGACGTCGTGCTCGCACACCGGGCACGGCTCGCCGGCAACGAGGTGCGCCCGCAAGGCGTGTGCTCGGTGCGCGTCGTGCGCAGCGTCGACCGCGCGCTGCCGATCGGCAACGAGCTCCTGTGCCCCCGCGACGAGTGCCTCCGTGCGGGTCAGCTCCTCGGACGCCTGCGCGACCTGATTCCCGACGTCGTCGATCCGAGCCGCGAGCACCGTCGACGCCGAGTGCGCATCGTGGGCGCGGGCCAGCTGGGCCGGGTCGGCAGTGGCGTCGACGCGGACCTCGGCCGCGACGATCTCGGCCGATGCCCGGGCGTGCGCTTGGGTCGCCGCGTCGAGCGCGGCCCGCGCCTGTTCGAGCTCTGCGGCAATGTCGTCGATCCCGGGAGGTACGACGACGGCGCGCAGCACCTCGATGTGGCCGGTGGACATCGTGACACGCGCTTGCAGCTCGGCGATCGCGGCGGTATCGGCGTCGTCGTCGACGCCGGCTGCGTCGACCGCCTTGTAGATCTCGCGTAGCTGCGCGACCCGCTGCGCCGCAGTCGCGCGGATCTCTTCGGTGGCGAAGGCGAGTTCAGCGAGTTGGCGGCTCTCCAGCTCGATGGCGCCTGCCGCTTCCTTGGCGCGCTCGCGTGCGAGCTGGCCGATCCGGTCGTACACGTCGAGCTCGAGTAGGCGCACGAGGAGGTCGCGGCGCTTGGCGGGCTCGTCGTGCAGGAAGCGGGCGAACTCACCCTGCGGGAGCACGATGCATTTCGTGAAGTGCGCGAAGGACAGGCCGAGCAGCCGTTCGACCGCTCCCTTCATCTTGCTGCGGTTCTCCGCGAGCACCTCGGTGGTGCCGTCGGCGAGAACTCGTTCGAGCAGCGCATCGCCCCCGGTGCGGCCCTTCTGGAGTCGCACGACGCGCGTCGCGCGGTAGCGCGCGTCGCCGACGTCGAATATCAAGGAGACCTTCGCTTGCTGTGAGCCGAGGCTGACGACCCGCCCGACGAGCCTCTCGTCGTCGTAGCGCGGGATGCTGCCGTAGAGCGCGAAGCACAACGCGTCGATGATCGTCGACTTCCCGGCACCGGTCGGTCCGACCAGCGCGAAGTAGTCGACGTCGTCGAACGACAGCTCGACCGGAGCACGGAACACGCCGAAGCCCTCGAGCTGTAGGTGCACCGGCCGCATCAGCGGGCGTCGACCAGCGCGTCGTCGTACAGGCGGGCGAAGAGCTGGAGAACACGATCGTCGTCGATGCCTTCGGACGCGGCGTACTCCGCGAACAGCTCGTGCGCGCTCCGGCCGCGACGCGAGCGCGACGGCTCTTGCCGCCCTTCGCGCTCCGGACGCTCGACGCGCACGTCGACCGCGCGTGGAAGCAGGGCGCGGACCTCGTCGGCGAGACCGGCCCGGATTGGTTCGTGCAAGACGACTCGAAGCCACGCGTCGCCCACCTCGGGGGCCTGCGCCCGCACTTCGTCGAGCGTGCCCTCGAGCGTGCGCAATGTCCAGGCGCTGCGCAACGGTCGTGCTTCGACGCGCGCCGGAGTTCCCGGCGCGGCCTCCACGAGCAGGACGTGCTTCACGTCGCGCTCTTCACCGAAGTCGACCTGGATGGGGGAGCCCGCGTACCAGGCGGGAGCGGGCGCCTCGATCCGCTGCGCGCGGTGCAGATGGCCCAGCGCGACGTAGTGCGCGCCGACCGGGAGCTGGACGCCTTCGATGCCGTACTCATTCGCGACTTGCGCATCTCGCTCGCCGCCGCCCAACTTGGCGCCGCGCACGTAACAGTGTGCGGCGAGCACATTGACCGCGTCGGGACGGAACGCGCCGCAGAGCGCGTCGATGAGCACGCGCATGCGCTCCGCATACAGGCCGGTGCTCTGCGCCGCGTCGAGCTCGAGCAATTGCTCGGCGCGCACCGCGAACCGCTGCGACACGAACGGCACCAACACGATGACGGCTTGCTCGCCGACGGCCGTCGTGCACTCGACCACGCCTCCCGCGTCGGGGCGCGCGGCGTGACCGAGCAGGGTGATCCCCGCGGCCCGGAACACCGGCGCCCACGCGTCGAACGCATGCTGGTTGTCGTGGTTGCCGCCGATCGCGATCACCTGCGCGCCCGTGTCGCGCAATGCGAGCAACGATTCCCACACGACGCGTTGCGCGTCGGGCGGGGGCGCGGCCGACTCGAACAGGTCGCCGGTGACGAGCACGAGATCGACCCGTTCGGCGCGCGCGACGTCGGCGATCTCCGCGAGCACCGCTCGATGCTCCTCGAGGCGGGACATGCCGCGGAGCTGCTTGCCGACGTGCCAATCGGAGGTGTGCAGGATCTTCACGACGTCATCTTCATGACATCAGGCGGGCGCGGCGGATGCGGGCAGCCCCGCGAACGGATCGTCGGGAAGCGCCGCCGCACCGGTCGCCGTGGGATTAGCGCCGCGCTCGGACGGACGGGTCGCCCACCCCGGGAACGGGAATTCGACCACGAGCGGAACCGGGATCTCGGGCTGCATCACGAACATGGTCCCGGGTTTCGCGATGGTCGCCCGCTTCTGATGCGTCGTGGGCAGGAAGCCGTACTCGGGCCGGGTGGCTTCCGCGGGATCGAGGCGACCGACGACCCGAATCGACGAGTTGGCGATGATGCGCCGCTCGACCTCGCTCGCGGTCTGCTGCGCGCCCACCAAGACGATCCCGAGCGAGCGGCCGCGCTCGGCCACGTCGAGGAGGATCTCCTTGATGGGTGAGTCGCCTTCGCGTGGCGCGTACTTGTTCAGCTCGTCGAGCACGACGAAGAGCAGCGGCCGAGCCGTTCCCGACTGCTCC
>JALYLU010000663.1 GCA_030774075.1 Actinomycetota bacterium
GATCGACTTACTCGTCTCCCTGACGATCCGAACCGCGCCCTCTCGGAACTCCGGGTCGTACTTCCTACGTATCTCTGCCATGACATCACCTCATAGTGGATGCCTCCACACTTCGAGGGGATGCCCAATGCAACTTGTGGGTGCCGGAAACGCGTTCGGGTGTTCGGTGAGGGGCATCGACGTCACGTCCGGCGCGTGTGGTGGGGCGTGTTATGGGACAGGTCATGCGACGAAACGTCGCGCGCCACGCCGGAGACCGACAACCATTGTCGTCGCGCGGGCGGGCTCAACCGTCCAGCTTCACCGGGTGGCCCTCCCACGACTCGATCTCGTGTGCAGCGTGCTCGAGAAGATGATGCGACAGGTCCCCGAGGGCGCGGGCCACGGCGATCTCCTCGCCAACCGACGGCAGGTTCGGGTCGACCGGGTTGCGCCGCGAGGTACCGTACCCACTGAGCCGGACGGGCGCTCCTGCCAGGTCGGCATCCGCACGTGTCCGGTCATCGTCTTCGGAGAACGTGATCGAGACGGTCCATCTGTTGGCCTCGCTCATCGATTCCTCCTCATCTTTGTGTGTACGGTCGAGAATCGCGCCTGCGACTCCTCGGCGCCAGAGGCGTCTCGAGCGTCGGATCAGCTCTCACCCGCCTCGGCTGCGAGGAATGCGGCACGCTGGGCATGACGGCAGCCTGCGACGTACGCCTACTCGAGGTGTGCATCCTCGGAGTCGGCGAGGTCGTAGTGGTCGTCGTCGAACCGCACGACGATCTCGAAGGTCCAGCGACGCTCGAGCACATCGCGACCGACCAGGCTCCGCCACAGCGGCGCGGCTTCGTCTCGGTGCCCGGCCTCGGCAAGACGGACCGCGCTCTCCTCGAAGAGCACGTCGGCGCGGCCGATCAGTTGATGAAGGCGTAGAGGTGACCGCGTGCCGCCAGCGCCTCCCAACCCGTAGTCCCGCCGACGCTTCTTGCCGGTGCGGTGGTACCGGGTCATGGTCTGGCGGGTTGCAACGGTTCGTCGTCCCTACCGTCGGCAGTGGTGCAGCGATTCAGAAACCGGGCCCCCGCACCTGGAGAATGGAGCGGGCGGGCGGCTACGACGGATGGGTCGCCCGCATGTTGCGCGCGCGGGTGTGACACTGCCGCGTGTCCGGGTTCGAGGCTCGCACATCCGAAGGAGAGCGCGTGTCGCCGCTTCCGCTGCTAATCGGACTCGTGCTCTTGATCCCGGTCCTGATCTGGCTCGTACGACGCGAGGAGCGTTCCACTCGCCAGCGTGCCCTCCGACGCGAACTGGGCAGGAATCCGGAGGAGGGTGAGAATGCAGGCCGCGCGCGCGGCGTTGACGGAAGAACAACGCGTCGCGGTGCTACGACTCGGGGCGGCGACGACGAAGACGGAGATAGTCGACTGGGTCGTTGAGACCTTGGACAAGGTGCTCTCCGACGGCGCCGGTTGACGAGTCAGAACGATGCGGGCACGCCTCCTCAGAACCCCAAGACCTCCCAACACGCACAGAACGCCACCCACAGGGTGCGCCGACCTTCGAACGCGCTGGGGCGGTTAGCCTTCCCAAGAGCCGGCGGGTTAGCGGACCCGTTTGCGCGCGGCCTTCTTCGCGACACCCTTGGTTGCTGCGTTGGGGACGGGCGCCTTACGCGCGGCCTTCTTCGCGACACCCTTGGTTGCGGTCTTGGGGACGGGCGCCTTACGCGCCGTCTTCTTCGCCGTCGACGGCCGAGCCGGGATGGCTCCCCGGCCACTTCTCGCCGCCCTCGCGCTGACGTTTGTTCTGCGGCGTCTCGCGTCCGCGCGACCGACGACCGTGACGGTCCCAGGAGCGGGAACCAAGACGGACTGGTCACCGGTCGCCCATTGAACTGTGACCATGCGACCCCGGACGTCGGTCACGACGCCGCTTCGGGTCGCCTGGTCCACCTTGGTGCCCACCACCTGAATCTGGTCGCCGACTTCTGGCACGAGAGCCTCCTGACAACACTCGTCGGACACATCCGTAGACCCGCGGTCTTCGATTGCGGAACCTCGATGGGATGCCGATGCAAGGTACGCGTTTCGCGCGAGCGCTTCGAATCTCCGTGGCAGTCCGGCGCAGAACCTTCGTCAAATCCCTGCTGGTCGCGGCCGCTGGCGGAACGCGCGGCTGAGAGTGCGAGATCGGCGTCACTGCTGATCGACGCTGGGAGGAGCAGGCGACGCCCGGCGCGTCCCAAACAACGAAGCCCCGAGAAAGTTTCCGCCGGTAGCTTCTTGCGAAACCGCCTTCAGGCACCCTCTCGGAACTCCACCCACAACATACACGCCGTCGTCAACCTCCGGGCGCACGAGATCAGCGGTGCGCCGCGCAGTAGTGCGGCGAACCCGCGTGCGTGAGCAGCGGCCCCACTCGCAAAGTCACTGATGGCGCGCCAGGCCTTCGGTAGGTCTGCGCGCTCGCGCGGTGGTCGGGTTCAGGTGTCGGGTAGGAGAGGTGTCCGGCGATGCATTCGAGCAGCCCAGTTTTCTGGGCGTGAACATCGTCGAATGCGAGGGTGTCCTGGTCGAAGGCGTGGTGGAGGTCTTTGAGACGCACCATCAGTTCAGCGTCGGTCGCGCCGTCATCATCGAACCGATGCCGGTTCGGTGGTGTCGTGCGCTTTTGCCTCCCGTCGGGCGCGCTTGGCTTCGGCCTTGGCCTCGTTGGCGCGCTCCCGCTCCCGCTTGTTGGCGGTGGTTCGTCGGGTGGGCATCAGGCGTCGCTCACGAACCAACGGGACGACGGAAGCGGTGCCGCGAGGGTCGGGTCGCGTCCGGGTCGGGCGGGACAGGTTCCGCAGCCTCGTAG
>JALYLU010000664.1 GCA_030774075.1 Actinomycetota bacterium
GTGCACGCCGACGTGTAATGCTTCGAGTTGCTCGATGCGCTGTCCGACGAGTTTTGAGGCTTCCGCGAATTCTATCTCCTCGGTGCCGAGGCCCAGGAGCGGCAGGTTGTGGAGACTGAGCACGGTCGGCGACAGCGCCGAAGCCGCGAGGGAGGCGCCGTAGGGGTCGTAGGGGTCGTAGGGAGATTGGGCGACGTCCGCGCCTGCGTTCTCGATGCGCGAGAGCCAGGTCGATTCGTTGACGCGCGAGACGATGCGCAGGTCGGGCCGGACTGCACGTGCGGTGAGGACGACGACCAGGTTCAACGCGTCTTGATCTGCAGCGGCTACGAGTCCCGCCGCCCGTGCAATCCCGGCTCTTCGCAGGACGTCCTCGTCAGTGGCGTCTCCGGCGACATGGACGGCTCCGCTCGCACTGATCGGGCCCTCCAACTCCGGGTTGATGTCCAGCACCACCTACTGGCGGTTCGTCTCGTGCAACGCGCGAACCACCGCCTGCCCGACGCGTCCGAATCCGACGACGATCACGTGGTCATTCAGTGCTGCCTGCATTTTTCGCGCTCTCCGCTCTTGGCTTTGCTGCGTAGCTTCACCGGACGTGAAGAAGTTGGTGAGTACTGACGCGGCATACACGAACGCGGCGAAGCCCGCGACGATGACGCCGACGGTGAAGAACGGGCCCGCGGTGTCGAGTGGCCGGACCTCGCCGTAGCCGATCGTCCCGAGCGTGATTACTGTCATGTACAGCGCGTCGACCCAGCCGTAACCCTCGAGTGCGACGTAGCCGACCGTCGCTACCACGGCGAGAACGACGACCGCGATCAGCGCGTTGCGAAGCCGAAACAGCACCCACGACAGCAGCGGTCGATCGTCGGACGGCGGACGCGACCACCACTGCCGGACCGCGTCGAACGATCGCACGGGCATCCCGGCACGGTAGACACCGAATCGCCGGTGCGCTACGGGCTCGACGAGCTCCTCGGAACGTCAGGAGGTTGGCGTCGATTCCGCGCCGCCGGATATCGGAACTGGTGAGGGAGCCGGTTTGGCGGGAAGCGGCTTGGATTTCGGGACCGGGTTGGTGAACGTGACGACGCCCGGGTCGAGTGCGAGCACAACGATGTCACTCGACGCGCGTCCCTCGACGCGAGTGTGGAACCGGTAGGTAGGGACGAGATCGATGATCGTGTGACCCTGGTCGTACGCATCCCAACGCGCAATCCCGAGCGAGACGCCCGTGACATGCACGGTGAGGGTCGGGACCGTCGGCGACGGCTCGATCGACGGCGCGCCGACCGCGGGCGCGCCGGTGGCGGGCGCGCCGGTAGAGCGCGAGTCCGAGAGAGCCGTCATCGGTTGTGGGCCCGTAAACCGTGCCTTGCCGTGTTGCAGGTCGGCGAACACGTTTGTCGTAGAACGCAGCGGGTAGTTGCCGCGCGGTGCCGGTGCCGCCCATTCGCCATTGAGGGATTCGATGCGACGGTGCTCGCCGATCGTGATCGACCAGTCGACGCCGTCAACGCGCGTCCCGTCGAGCATCAGCGAGAACGTGACCGTGCGCGCAGAGACCTGGGGCGGGACCGTTGGGCACGGCACTCCGACCGCGCACGCGACGGCGACTCCTCCGCTGTCGTTGACGTCGGTCGCCCACTCCTGTCCGGCCAGCACACCCACGCGGTCGAGCAACCCGCGCGCGATCGTTCGAGCCGCGTCTGCACCCGGCACATCAACCGGTGCCGGGGGTTGCGAGACGTCGGTCGGCGTGGGTGGAACCGGCGAGGGTTCGGAAGGCGCGCCCCTCGTCACGGAACCGTCCGAGGCCACGCTCCCCGTCGTCGCGCCGCCCCCCGAGCCCGGCGAGCCGCCGACGGCATTCGGAGCACCTGGCGAATACGACACACTGACGCGGCCGTCGCTCACGATGAAGGAGAGAGTCGCGTCGGCGCCCTGCACGTCCCATCCCGTGGGCTTGCGCACCGGCGAGCCGTCGAGACCGAGCGCGCTCGCGAACCGTTGTGCGTCGGTGGAATCCACTTCAGGTGCGTCCATCCTCCGGACCAGCGCGCGGGGGCCGAGGTCGGGCAGAGTCGCGTCGAGGACGTACTCGGTCGGACGCACCGGGAAGATTGCTGGTGCGCCGTCCTGCGCCGATGCCGCGGCCTCCCGTCCCGAGAAGGCCAACTCGAGCCGCTTCGACGGAGAAGTCGTTCCGGTCGAAGGACCGTGCCCGGACTGAGCGGCCGACCCGCACCCGGCGGCCACCAAGGCGCCGACGGCTGCTATCGAGATCCCGCAATAACGTGCTCGGCTCATTGCTCCTCCACGACACGGTCGACGTTCAGACGTCGGCGAGGCGGACCAGGTTCCCGGCGGAGTCGAAGCGATCCCGGCCCCCGATGGTGCATTCCGCCCATCGCCGACACGGTTCCGTGCGGCCATTAGTGGCCCGTGTGTACCAACGCACGATTGATGCTCACTCCGCGCCCCTCGGTCCGCTCGCATGACAGCGCCAGAGCGGGGGTGGGCTGCCGGCGACCGGTCTCACGGATGGGTAATTCCGATCACAATCAAGCCGACGCTCGAACGCATATGTAGCGCAACTCGTTCGTCGCATCACGCGCCTACGGGTGTGAGGTCTGACAACGGGAACGTAGGCGTTGGCGCGCCTCGGCGCCTTGTGCACGATCCTCATCGGGGCGTGTGCGCTCGTCGAACAGCCCTCGTGTTCCCGCCAATCCGGGAGGTACAGTACACGCGGGGAACACTGGCGACGGCGCGGTCGAGCTGGATTCGCGGCGGCGTGGCGAGAGGAGGCGTACGTGGGGGCACGCGCTCGGCTC
>JALYLU010000665.1 GCA_030774075.1 Actinomycetota bacterium
CTCTCCGAGTTGCCCGCCCGGCTGAAGACCGCGGTGGTGGTCAGCCCTTCCGCGCTGCCGCTCTCGGTCGACGACTTCCTCCACGTGATCGCGAACGACCTGGAGATCTCGCCGGAGGCGGCAAAGCAGCGAACGCGCGCCGTCTTCGCCACGCTCCGGGACGCGATCACGCTCGGCGAGTTCCGCGACGTTCTCGAGCAACTCGACCCCGAGTACCCCGACCTCCTGGCTTAGAGCCCTTCCGGTAGGGCAGCCGTTCGGCTACCGCACCCAGAGCTGGTCGATCAGCATCCCCAAGGGCGGGCTGTACTGGTAGTTGCCGACGCGCTTCGAGAGAACGTCGACTACCTTCGGGTTGACGAGAGCCACCCACGGTGCCTGGTCGACGGTCTGCCTGTCGACGCGCTCCCACAGGCCGCGGGCGGCGTCGGGGTTCGTGGCCTGCTCGGTCAGGGCTCGCCCGATCTGCCGGTCGATGCGGGGGTCGCAGAACTCCGCGGCGTTCGAGTTGTCCGGGTCATTGGGCAGGAACGACGCGCAGCTGAGGATGGCGTTGAAGAAGCCGGAAGCCTCGGGATAGTCGGAGATCCATTCGAACGTCCCGATCTGCGCCTTCGTGCGCGAGTCGCCTATGACCGAGAAGTAGCCGTAGCCGCCGCGGACCTTCATCGACGCGCGATAGCCCAGCGACCGGAGCAGCTTCACCGCGTACGGGCCGAGGCCTCCCAAATCCGCCCAGGACCAGACGGTGATCTTCATGCCGCGCGTGCCGGAGTGGGCGATGAGGGCGCGAGCCTTGGCGAGGCTCGGCGCCACCCAGCTTCCATCCGTCGGCGTACCGGCGGTGTAGGGGCAGTAGGGCCGGTAGCCGGGGAAGTACGGGGGCAGGATCTGGCACGTCACCTGGGCGACCTCGGGCCCGCCGACAGCCTGGACGGCTGCGGCGCGATCCGCGGCGAAGTTCAGCGCCCTGCGCACGTCGAGACGGTTGAAGGGCGCAAGACGAGTGTTGAGGAAAAGACCGATCGTCGCCGGCTGCGGGTTCGTGTGCACCTGGCTCGCATGCTGGGTCTTGATCGCGGCAAGCCGGCTCTGGGAAGGCGGCGTTTCCGACTGAGCAGTGCTGAAGGCGTCCGTCTTGCCGCGGATCACGTCGTTGACCGCCTCGTCCGGCGTGCCGCCGATCTCGAAGACGATCTCGTCCGGATAACCGTTCGGCTGGGCCGCCTTCGACCACTCGTGGAAGTGCGGGTTGCGCACGAGCCTGAGGACGTGCTTCGGACGGTAGCTCGCAATCATGTAGGGGCCGGTTGCCGGTAGCGGATGCGTCCCGACTTCTCGCGGGTGTATCCCCGCCGGCACGACGTAGGCGAAGGGGAGCGCCAGCTTGTACAGGAACTCCGGGTCAGGCGCCACGAGATGGAAGGTGACGGTCTTTGCGACGTCGTCCGCGACGATCCCGTGCGAAAGGTCGCAGCGCTTCGGACGCTTGTCGCAGCGAGCCCCGCCGACGATGCCGTCGTAGTACGACGGCACGGGCGTGCCCGCCTTGAAGTCGCGTTCGAGCGTGGAGCGGAAGTCGGACGCCCGTACCGGCTTGCCGTTCGAATAACGGATCTGTCGCAGTTGGAATGTGTACGTCCTTCCGCCTCCGGTCGGGGTCGGGAGCGAGACGGCAAGGTCGGGCACGAGCTGGGTCCCTGCCAGACCGCTGGCTTGGTTGAACGCGACCAGGCCGTCGCTCGTCATGCGCAGGATCGTCCACGAGGTCGAGTCGTAGGCGACGGCAGTGTCGATCGAGTCGAGGTCGCGGTTCATTCGCACCGTCAGCGTGCCGCCGCGATGGCCCGCGCCGGACTGGCGGACGCCTACGAGCACGGTGCCGCCCGAGATGGCCACTCCCTGGGGCCGGTCGCCGACGCTGATCTGTCGCACCACCTGGTTCGGCGTCCGCGGATCGAGTCGCGCCAGCGTGCCGCCGAACTCGTTGCTCACCCAGACGCGGCCCAACCCGACCGCCACGGCCGTTGGGCCGTTCCCGGTTGGAATGGCCCACGCAACCGAATTCGTTCTTGGATCGATTTTGGAGACGGTCCCGTCCAGGCTGTTCGCGACCCATGCGGCGCCGCTGCCGAAGGCGAGCCCGGCGGGGCCGTTCCCGACCGGGATCGACTGCACAATGTTCCCCGAGGTCGGATCGATTCGCACCACGCGGTTCGCCGTTCGTTGGCTCGCCCACAACGTTCCGGCACCGAAGGCGAGCTCCGTGGCGGCGATCGACAGTGGCTTCTTCGCCGGCACCCCGCTGGCGGCATCGATCTTCGTGATCGTGTCATCGCCGGTATTCGCGACCCAGACCGCGCCCGCCGCGTAGACGATGCTGGCGGGACCGTTGCCGACGTCAATCGGCTGCACGACCGTGTTTTTGACCGGGTCGATCCGCGAGACGGTGCCGTCCAGGCTGTTGGCCACCCAGACGGCGCCGTTCCCGGTCGTGATTCCGCTGGGGCTGCTGCCCACGGTGATCGTCTGGACGACGATCCCTTTCAGAGGGTCGATCCGCGAGACGCTGTCGCTGTCGGCGTTGGTGACCCAGACCGCTCCGTTGCCGACTGCGAGGTGGCTGGGTGTCGCGCCCACCGGCACCTCTTTCGAGATCTTGCCGGTCGCGGGGCTGATCAGTCCGACGGCGTTTGCATCGACATGGGAGAGCGCTTGCGCGGTGCCCGAGCCGCCCAGAATCACCACAAGTGCTGCGATCAGGCCGGCCGCAACGAGAAGCCCCGCGATCGCCCCTGCCAGCCAGCGTCGAGTCCGGAATCGCGCGCGCCAGACCAC
>JALYLU010000666.1:0-549 GCA_030774075.1 Actinomycetota bacterium
CCTTCGAGGCCCACGAGTTCCGGCCGGGCTTCGAGACGGCACCAACGGCTTGCAAATTCATCGGCATGATGTTGCTCCCTGAGTTTCGGGCTCAATCTCGGTGGTCATGAAAGCATGTTGGACGGTACGGCTGCCTGCGCGACGAGGTCGGGGACGACCTTCGTCAGCTGCGCGGGCTCCCAACGCAGCTTGTCGTTGGTCGCGGTCGGGCCGCGGTGCCAGCCCTCGGCGACCGAAACCCGATCACCGTCGACGAGGAAGACGCGCCCACTCACCGCTTCGTTCTCGTTCGAGCCCAGCCACACGACGAGCGGCGAGATATTCGCGGGGTCGAGCGGATCCCAAGCGCCGCCTTCGGGCGCGCCGCCGAAGCCGAGATTCTCGGTCATGCGCGTGCGTGCGACCGGGGCGATGGCGTTCGTGCAGACGCCGTACCGGCCGAGCTCGAGGCCGCAGATGATCGTGAACGCGGCGATGCCGGCCTTCGCGGCGCCGTAGTTCGACTGGCCGGCCTGGCCCTGCAGGCCCGCGCTCGACACGGTGTTGATG
>JALYLU010000666.1:559-2837 GCA_030774075.1 Actinomycetota bacterium
ACGCCCGATGGCGACGACGTGTTCACCACGCGCGCCTTCAGCGGCGTTCCCGCCTTCGCCTGGTCGCGCCAGTACGCGGCCGCGTGGCGGGTAGGTGAGAACGCGCCCTTGAGGTGGACCGCGATCACCGCGTCCCACTCGCTCTCCTCCATGTTGGCGAGCATGCGGTCGCGCAGGATGCCGGCGTTGTTCACGAGCGTGTCGAGATGACCGAAGGTGTTGATCGCGCGCTGCACCATGCGCCCGGCGCCCGCGAAGTCGGCGACGTTCTCACCGTCGGCGACTGCCTCGCCGCCCATCGCCTTGATCTCCTCGACGACCTCCATCGCCGGGCTCGGCGAACCGCCCTCGCCGTGCATGTCGCCGCCGAGGTCGTTGACCACGACCTTGGCGCCTTCGCGGGCGTACGCCAGCGCGTGCTCACGGCCGATGCCGCGTCCCGAACCGGTCACGATGACGACACGGCCGTCGCAGATGCCCATGATTTAGCCCACCTCAGGAACTTGCTCGGAGCTGCTCGCGCAGCTGGTGCTTGTAGAGCTTGCCATTGTCGTGCCGGGGCAGGGCCTCGACGAAGATCACACGGCGGGGACACTTGTAGTGCGCGATGCGGTCCCGGCACCACTCGACGAGCTCGAATCCGAGGGCGTCGCTCGGTTCGACGCCGGTCTGCGGCTCGACGGCTGCGACCACGACCTCGCCCCACTCGTCATCGGGCTGGCCGACGACACCGACGTCGCCCACGGCCGGGTGTTCGAGCAGCGCGGCCTCGACCTCGGCCGGGTACACGTTCGCCCCACCGCTGATGATGAGGTGCGCGCTTCGATCTGTGAGGAAGAGATAGCCGTCCTGATCGACGTAACCGACGTCGCCGAGCGTGAAATGCGTGTCGCAGTACGCGCCTTCGGTCTTCTCCGGCGCCTTGAAGTACTCGAAGCGGTCATCGTCGGGCGCCTTCAGGTACACGGTCCCGATCTCGCCGGATCCGGCCTCGCGCCCGCCATCGTCGAGGATGCGCACGTGGTCGGGCGGATTCACCTTGCCGACGGTTCCGGGCTTGCGCAGCCACTCGCCGGGTGCGACAAGAGTCCCCGCACCTTCGGTAGCGGCGTAATACTCCCACACGATCGGACCGAGCCAATCCATCAAGCGTTGCTTCACGTCGATCGGACACGGTGCCGCGCCGTGGATGATGAAGACGAGCGAAGAGATGTCGTAGCTCGCCTTCACGTCGTCGGGCAACGCGAGCAGACGATGGAACATGGTCGGCACCATGTGCGTATGCGTGACGCGGTGTTCCTCTACGAGCGCGAGCGTGCGTTCCGCCGACCAGCCGTCCATCATCACGATCGGCACGCCCATCGCCGCGGGCGCCGTCAACGAGAACGACAAGGGTGCCGCGTGATACAGCGGACCGGTGCAGAGATGCGCGTGCCGGTTGCCCCGGTACTGCGTGAGGCGCGCAACGTCGAGCGCACTACGCGGATCGGGCGGGCGCCGGACACCTTTCGGCCGGCCGGTCGTGCCCGACGTGTAGAGCATCGTGGTGCCGACCACCGGGTCGTCGATGTCGACGTCCGACTCCGGCGCGAGCACCTCCGGCCAATCCTCGAAATCGTCGACGGTTCCACCGACCGCGATCGACGCCCGGAGCCGCGGCGCGAGGTCGGCCGCGCGCCGGGCCACGTACGCGAACCGTGCATCGGCGACGAACGCCGTCGCCTCGCAGTCGTCGACGATGTAGCCGGCCTCGTCACCCGTGAGGTGCCAGTTCACCGTCGTGAGCCGCAGACCGGACCGGCGCGCCGCCGCGACGGTCTCCAGGAACTCGGGTCGGTTCGAGCACATCAGCGCGACGCCATCGCCCGCCTTCACTCCGCGGGCGCGCAGCGCGCGCACCAACCGGTTCGCGTTCGCGTTCACCTCGGCACGTGTGCGGTTGCCCGCCTCCGACATCACCGCCGGGGTATCGCCGCGCGCTTCTGCCCAGAAGGCCGCGAGCATTCCCCGATCTGCCCACGCGTTGAGCCGGTCGGGATCGGGCGCGCTCACGCCGGCGATGCTTGCCGGTCCTTCTCCACCTCGTCCAGCGTCGAGTACTCCGCACCGGTGTCGGTCCAGTCCTCGAACTGGATGACGCCGATCTCGGTGAAGCGCTCGCGGAGCCAGCCGTCGCCCGCGTCGAGCAGACCGAGCTTCTTGCAGTTCGGCACGATCTTCGAGAACAGGAGCGCCTGGAACTGGTTCTGAGCGGCCGGGAGGTCGAGCAGCATCCGCA
>JALYLU010000667.1 GCA_030774075.1 Actinomycetota bacterium
CCCTACCTCGTGCCGTACACGCTCAGCACTCGAGCACGACTGCACCGCGACGCCGTACCGACGAACACGCGCTTCGTACCGATTCCCGCGCGAATCCTGCTCGGATCGTGGGTGCGCGCCGACGCGCCGCGCATCGATCGATGGCTCCGTCCCGCGCACGTCCTCCACGCGACGAACTACCTCGCGCCACCCAGCCGGCTGCCGACCATCGTGAGCATCTACGACTGCTCGTTCGTTCGGTACCCGGAGCTCTGCACTCCGCAGGTACGCGCGTTCGACCCCGCGATCAGGCGGGCCGTCGCGCGCGGAGCGACGGTTCATACCGGATCGGAATTCGTGGCCGACGAGATCGAGGAGATCTTCGGCCCGGGCCTGCGCGCGGCCGGGCGGCTCGTCGTGATCCCCCTCGGCATCCCGTCGCTGGGCGACGGTGCCCAAATGCCGGATGCGGTCGCGGCCGCCCTCGGCGAGGCCCCGTTCATCATCGCGATCGGAACGCTCGAACCGCGCAAGAACTTCGCACACCTCGTCGGCGCGTTCGGCGAGCTCGCGGCGCGCCACCCCGACGTTCGTCTGGTCATCGCCGGGCACGACGGGCCGGCCCGACCTGAGATCGAAGCCGCGATCGCTCGCCTGCCGGCCGGCGCGCGAGACCGCGTGGTGCTCGCGGGCGCGGTCTCCGACGCCGGGCGCCGGGCGCTCTTGGAGCACGCGACCCTCCTCGCCTACCCGTCGATCTACGAAGGCTTCGGCTTCCCGGTACTCGAGGCGATGACCGCGGGCGTCCCGGTCGTCGCCGCGCGCGCCGGGTCGATCCCCGAGGTCGCGGGCGATGCGGCGCTGCTCTTCGAACCGACCAACGAGCAGGACCTCGCCGACAAGATGAATCGCGTCATGACCGACGACGTAACCCGGTCCGAGCTCATCGCACGCGGACGCGATCGGGTGCATGCCTTCTCGTGGGACCACACCGCGCGTGCACTCGCGTCCTGCTACCGGCGAGTCGCGGAGCAGCAGGCGTGAAAGTTGCGGTGCACGCCGGTCAATTGCTGCAACCGGTGCCCGGGGGCATCGGCCGATACGAGATCGCGCTGCTTCGCCATCTCCCGGAGTTCGGTGTCGAGCCGATCGCCTTCGCCGCCGGCGATCGTCCCCGCGGAGTCGCCCATAGAGTCCCGTGGATCGACCTCGGAGCACCTCACGGCAGTGTGCGCTACGAGCTCTGGCACCGGTTGCGACGTCCGCTTGTCCGGATCGAGGCCGACGTGGTGCACGCGCCGAGTCTGTCGATCCCACCGGTTCGGGACCACCCGCTGGTGGTGACGGTGCACGACATTGCGTTCCGGCGGCTGCCGGAGGTGACGACGAAGCGGGGGTTCACCTTCCATACGCGCGGCCTGACGCTCGCGCGGCGCCACGCGAGCCTGGTGATCGTTCCATCGAGTTTCACCTGCCACGAGCTCGAGCGCGAGGGATTCGTCCGCGACCGGATCGCAGTCATTCCGTTCGGCGTCGACCCGCCCGCCCCGCGCGATGCCGATGAGATCGACCGAGCGGTCGCGCACGCCGGCGTGCGGCCTCCGTACGTGCTCACGGTCGGGACGATCGAGCCTCGCAAGGACATCGGCACCATCGTGCGGGCGGTCGACCGGCTCCGGCGCACCCGTCCCGATCTCACTCTCGTCGTTACAGGGCCGCGCGGCTGGGGAGAGGTGCACAGCCTCGATCGATCGTTCGTACGCGTGATCGGCGCGCAACCCTGGTCGGTGCTCGACGCTCTCTACCGTCGGGCGCACGTGTTCTGCCTGGCGTCGTTGTACGAGGGATTCGGCCTTCCGGTCGTCGAGGCGATGGCGCGAGGAGTGCCGACGGTGGCCACCACCGGCTCCGCGCTCGAAGAGATCGTGCAGGGTGCCGGTGCGCTCTTCGCGCCCGGTGACGTCGACGCGTGCGCCGCACAGATCGGGCGCATGCTCGACGACAGAGAGTTTCGGGTCGAGCTCGGACGCGCCGGCCTCGCTCGTGCCGCCGAGCTCAACTGGAGCCGCTCTGCGGAGGGCCACAGCCGTGCCTACGCTCGCGCGCTCGCGCAGCCGGCTTCGTAGACTCCGCTCGTGCGCGTGCTGCTCGATGTCTCGGCCGTTCCTGCCCGCCCCGTCGGCGCGGGTGTGTACACCATCGCGATCGCGCACGGTATCTCGGCGCGCCCCGACATCGATGTGCACCTGCTCACACGTCGCGGCGACACGGCACGCTGGCAGGAGCTCGCGCCGACGGCCGAGCTGCATCCGCTCGCACCGAACCGCCGCCCCACGAGGCTGGCTTGGGAGCAAGCGTCGGGAGCACGCTTCGCGCACAGGATTCGGCCTGATGTCTGGCACGGTCCGCACTACACGATGCCCCTGCGCTCGTCCGTTCCGACCGTCGTCGCCATGCACGACCTGACGTTCTTCGACCATCCCGAGTGGCACGAGCGCTCGAAGGTCATCTACTTCCGCCGCATGATCGGCGCGGCCGCGCGCCGCGCGGACGTCATCATCACCGGCAGCAACGACGCAGCCGACGGCCTGCGGGCCCGATTCAGCCCGCCCGGCGAGATCATCGTCGTGCATCACGGCGTCGACCATTCGCGCTTCGCGCCAACGGCCGACGATTCGGCCGACCGAGCGGCTCTCGCCGAGCACGGAATCACGCGTCCCTATGTCGCCTTCGCGAGCACGATCGAGCCGCGCAAGGACGTGCCGACGCTCGTGCGCGCGTTCGCGCGCGTTGCGCCCTCGCACCCCGACCTCCAGCTCGTCCTCGCCGGCGGTGACGGGTGGGGAATCGCGAAGG
>JALYLU010000668.1 GCA_030774075.1 Actinomycetota bacterium
GCGCGGCGCAGTCCAGCCACCGCCGTCCCCCCGCGAAACGATCACGCCCACGACCGAACCGGCGCGCCCGGCCGCCGGGCCGGTGGGGGGGATCGCGACGCCGGCGCCGCCTCCGGTCGCGGATCCGGACCGTCCCCCGCTCATCGCGCCCGATCGGCGTCCCTCGTTCGCCGAGGTATCACACGCCGTGGACGCCGCCGCGGGCCGCTCCGCGCCCGAGCTCCCGTCACCCTTCTCGGAAGACCTGCTCCCGCAGCGGTTGCCGAAGCGCGGCCGGCGAAGCTCTCGCCTGGAGACGCCGTGGACACGCGAGCGGCCCGTCGTGAGTGAGCCGGCGTCCGCGGCCGCGACCACGGCTCCCGCCGCATCGCTCGCCAACCCCGCGCCACTGCCGTCGCGCAGAGGCTCGGGCGAGTATGAGGTCGAATCGGAGTCCGCCGCGGCGGCCAACCGCGCGAGTGTTCCGCGCCCCGAACGGGCGGCGGCTTCGGCCGAAAGCGGTGAACGGTTCGCATTCTTCGCTGCCTTCCGCGCTGCGGCCGAGCAGGCTCGTGAGGAAGCCGGTATCGATGATCGGAGACGGCATTGACGGTGCAATCAGACGGAGCGAGCGCTGGCATCACCAGCGCCGAGGTTCGCAACTTCAACTGGTTGCTGTCGAGCTTCGTCGACACGACGCCCGGAGTGACCGACGCGGTCGCGGTGTCGTCCGACGGACTGCTCATGGCGACGTCGAGCTCGCTCGAACGCGCCGGCGCCGAGCAGCTCGCGGCGATCATCGCCGGGATGACGAGCTTGGCCGAGAGCACCGCGCGCTGCTTCGCGCTGGGGGGTTTCGAGCAGGTGATCATCGCGATGCGAGAGGGATATCTCTTCGTGTCGTCGGTATCGGACGGCAGCGCGCTCGGTGTCGTGGCGGATCGCCGTTGTGATGTCGGCGCGGTCGGGTATCAGATGACATTGCTCGTCGATCGGGTCGGTGCCGCGCTGAGTCCGTCGCTCGTCGCGCAGCTGAAGGAGAACGTGCTCCAGTGAAAGGCGCTCAATGACCCACGAGCTTCCGCCCCGCGGGACGCCACAGGACTTCGTGCGACCGTTCGTGATCACGGGCGGCCGGACGCGCGCCGCCGACACGTCGCTCCGCATGGAGACGATGGTCCAGACCGTCGGCAAGCCGCGCGACGACCTGAATTTCGAGAAGGCCCGCATCGTCGACGAGTGCTACGAGCCGATCTCGATCGCCGAGATCGCGGCCGGCCTCGGCGTCCCGCTCGGGGTTGCGATGGTGATCGTCGGCGATCTGGTCGACGACGGCTGTCTGGAGACGACCGACCCCGTCGAGATCGAGCTCTCGACCATCACGAGGATGATCGAACGTGTCCGGGCCCTTTGAATCGGCGGGCGGCCGGGGCGCCTGGTCGGCTTCGGCAACGCGACCGGTGCGCCCGGCGGACGACCAGGCGGGCCCGCGAGCGCGCAGGGTCTCGTCGGTCAAGCTCGTCGTCGCCGGCGGATTCGGCGTGGGAAAGACGACGTTCGTCTCGGCGGTGTCGGAGATACCGCCGCTCACGACCGAAGCCGCGATGACGAGCGAGTCGAAGGAGGTCGACGATGCCTCCCTCGTCGGCACGAAGACGACCACGACGGTCGCCATGGACTTCGGGCGGATCACCGTCGACGACGCGCTCGTGATGTACCTGTTCGGAACGCCCGGCCAGGAGCGATTCGCATTCATGTGGGACGACCTGTGCGACGGAGCGCTCGGCGCGGTCGTACTCGCCGACACCCGCCGGCTCGCGGACAGCTTCGTTGCGCTCGACTATTTCGAGACTCGCAACACGCCGTTCGTCGTAGGCGTCAACCACTTCCCGGGCTCGTACCACTACCCGATCCCCGAGGTCCGCGAGGCGCTCGGTCTCGCGCCGCAGATCCCGGTGGTCGATTGCGACGCGCGCAATCGTCAGTCGGTGAAGGTCGCGCTCGTCACGCTGTTGCAGCACGTCTACGAGCTACGCCGCGCCGCGCTCGTTCCCTAGCGACGACGGTCAGCGCGCAATGCGCTCCAGATGCTGGAGCTCGATCATCAAGGGCAGTACGAAGCCGATGTACGCGCTCGTGAGCGTGTATTCGTGCGTCGGGCCGTGAGTGGTGCGGGAGTGGACGTCGATCACACGCACGCGATCGTCACGGGCAGAGTAACGCTTGGCCCGCTCGACGATCGTGTGCATGTCGGCCAGCGTCTCGACCTGGAGCCCGAAGTGATCGAGCGGAGGCGCGGTGAGCGGCGGGTCGGCCGGAAGCAGGTAGACGAACTGGCCGAATGCCCCGGTGTAGAGGATGAGCGGGTTGCCGGCCTCCCCGCCGTTGTCGCCCTCGGTCCATCCGAACACGTCACCGTAGAAGGCGAGCACGTCCGCACGTCCGCGCTCGTCGAGGACTGCGGGATCCATGCTGATCGCGACGTGGTTGAGCGTGGGTCGACCGGTCATCGCGATACCTCCGGAGTGACCATCACCTTGCCGGGCAGCTCGCCGGCGGTCAGCCGGTGCATCGTCGGAAGCACCTCGTCGAGATGGATATCGACCGGCTCGATCAACAGGTCGAGCGGCAGCGCCCCGAAGGCGAGCAGCTCGAGTGCCGGTCGGAAACCTTCCGCGTCGTAGTTGTACGCACCGATCAGCGTCTGTTCCATCACGATGACGCGATTGTGGTTCACGCGCGGCGGCGCGCTCCCCGTCCCGACGAAGACGAACGTCCCCGCGTAGTCGAGCTGATCGAGCGCCGACTCTGCCGCGGCTGCGTGACCCGAGCACTCGAACACGATCGTGAAC
>JALYLU010000669.1 GCA_030774075.1 Actinomycetota bacterium
GTGTTGGTCACCGCGCCGTGGAACTTCCCGTACGCGATCCCGGCCAACGGCGTGTGCTCCGCCCTCGCGGCCGGCAACAGCGTGCTCCTCAAGCCCGCGCCCGAAGCGGTCGCCACCGCGGTCGAGCTCGTGCGCGCCCTGCACGAAGCCGGCATCCCACGCGACGTCGTACAACTGACGCGCTGCCGCGACGACGAGGTCGGCCGTCACCTCATAACGCACGACCGGATCGACACAGTGGTGCTCACGGGCTCGTACGCGACCGCCCAGATGTTCCTCGAGTGGAAGCCACAACTGCGGCTGATCGGCGAGACAAGCGGCAAGAACTCGCTCGTGATCACCGGAGGCGCCGACCTCGATCTCGCGCTCCGCGACCTCGGACGCTCCGCGTTCGGGCACGCCGGCCAGAAGTGCTCGGCCGCGAGCCTCGCGATCGTCGAAGGATCCCTGTACGACGACCATGACTTCCTCAGGCGTCTCGCCGACACCGTTCGCAGCATCCGCGTCGGCAAGGCGACCGACCTCGCGACGATGATGGGACCGGTCGTACAGCTCCCCGCCGACACGCTCCGCCGTGGCCTCACCGACCTCGACGCCGGCGAGCACTGGCTCGTCGAGCCCAAGCGGCTCGACGCGACCGGCCGCATGTGGAGCCCCGGCGTGCGCCTCGGAGTGCGGTCCGGCTCGTGGTTCCACCGCACCGAGATCTTCGGACCGGTCCTCGGCGTCATGCGCGCGCGTGATCTCGACGACGCGCTCGCGCTCCAAAACGACACGGAGTTCGGGCTCACCGCCGGGTTGCACAGTCTCGATCCCGACGAGATCCACCACTGGACAGAGCATGTCGAGGTCGGCAACGCGTACGTGAACCGTCACATCACCGGAGCGATCGTGCAACGCCAACCGTTTGGAGGATGGAAACACTCCTCGGTCGGCCCCGGCGCGAAGACCGGCGGCCCCAACGACATCCTGCGCTTCGTGCGATTCGCGCCGGTGGACGCGTCCACACCGCCGCGCGCCATCGACGCGTCGGTGCTCGAGCCGCGTGACGTCGCGGGTCTGCGCGCCGAGCAGAACCTGCATCGATACCAGCCACTCGCCAAGATCGTCGTGCGCGCCGTCGCCTCGACGACCCCCGCTGAACTCGACATCGTGGCCCAGGCCGCGCGTGTGACCGGTGTCATGGTCGACATCGCCCGCGCCAACGAAGACGACGACGCCCTTGCGCGGCGACTCGCGTCGACCGGCGCTCAACGACTACGCGCGCTCGGGCCAATCTCTGACCCGCTCGCGCGCGCCGGCCACCGCGCGGGTATCACCATCGACGACACCGCCGCGACCGGCGCCGCGCGCGTGGAACTCCCCCGATGGACACGCGAGCAATCAATCTCGCGCACCCTGCACCGCCACGGGCGCGTGCAGCCCCAGCGCCCCCCTTAGCCACGGGAGGCGCTGTCGAAGTCCGCTTCCCATTCGCCGGCGGCGGCGCGAAAATGGAATGGACGCAGTCGAGGAGGTCAGCCATGGCGGTCAGACGCTCCGTCCTCCGAGCGATCGCGGTCGCCGCTTTGGTCATCGGGACCGTCGTGATCGTCATCGCGACGGTGGCGACCCCCGCCGCGGCGACAACGTCTCCGATCGGACCGAAGCAGCACTACATCGGTCTCGTCAACGCCGAACACGCCGGCGCAGTCATCTACGTCGTCTGTCCCGGCCCCGCGGGCCGGAGCGGCCCTCCGGCCGGGGGCCAAACCGTCGCGGTGCGAAGGGTGCCCTCGGGTGGCGGGTACACGGGAACCTTCGCGCACCAGATCTGGGCACAGTTCGGAAGTGACCAGGTACATGTCGTCGGATTCACGGCCTACGACGTCGCCAAACCCATCCCGACCTCGCTCCGACTTCCCTGCCAAGGCACCGGCACCGTCACGTTCACGACCTGCTTCGGCACAAAGCCCTGCGCCGCCAACAGCAAACCCGACACCGTCACCGTCACGTTCGAGAACATCGCCGTCTGAGCAGCTCCACCCCCCAGCGCGCCGCGCGCGCACGGGTGCAGACCTCGTCGTGCGCGGGCCAAAACCCAATGTCGCACTCGTTTTCGAACTGCTGGGGCTCGACGATCAACTCATTCGATGACTTCTGCCCAGACGGACTTCCCGTGCTCGTGGATCGTTGTGCCCCACTGCTCGGACAGCGCGTTGACGATGCGAAGACCACGACCGCCCGTCCGGACGGCGTTTCCGAAGTGCAGCCCGGGTCGGGGCGCGTGGGTATCGCCGTCGGCGACGTCGATGCGCAGCTTTCCGGCTTCGCCGCTCACGACGACCTGGATGGGCTGGGCGCCGTGCATGACGGCGTTGGTGACGAGTTCGCTCAGGATCAGCAGCGCAATTTCGGGTTCCTCGCACAGCCGGTTCTGTTCGATGAACGAGCGAACGCGCGCCCGCGCGCGACCTGGGCTCGCCGTTGTTTGTTGGAGCGAAATGCGAAACGTGGGCATCGCGGCCGCTTTCTTGACCGCTGCCACCAAGATTGATGACGAGCGCGGGGCGACACGGCGACCCCTGCCCGTCGTATCGTCTTGACGAACCTACGGCTACCCTCCCAGGCTCTCCTCGCAAACCGGTAAGGCTTCGCAACCACGTTCAGGCGCTTTACGCCGGACAGTCCGATCGGCTTGTGGCTCAACTGGCGGTTGCAGCCCTGGGAGGATGTCCGGCTTTCCGTTGAACTTCGGGGCGGACCTTGATCTCTATTTTCTCATGGTGGTCAAGCGGCTTGCTCGGTGGTGATGGTGTGCGTGTCGTTGGGTGCGAGCGCGCCGG
>JALYLU010000670.1 GCA_030774075.1 Actinomycetota bacterium
GACTCGACCGACTCGACCGACTCGACCCCGAACCCGTCCCCCGAACCCGTCCCAAGGGCCATGGAGCTCGAATTCACCGCCGATCAGGACGAGCTGCGCGACTCGATGCGTGCGGTGCTCGCGAAGGAGAGCCCGGTCGCACTCGCGCGCCGGGTCGTCGATCACGACGTTGACCTCGACGCGCTCTGGGCGACGCTGACCGGGTTGGGCTGGTCCGCCCTCACCGTTCCCGAATCCGACGGCGGCATCGGTCTCGGGATGATCGAAGCCGGCATCCTCGCCGAGGAGATCGGGCGGGTGATCGCGCCCGGGCCGCTACTCACGACCGTGACGCAATTCGTTCCCGCGGTGCGCGAGACCGGCACTGCCGAGCAGCGCGCCCGCTTCCTCGGTGCGGTGGCCGCGGGTCGCTGCTCGGGAGCAATTGCGATCGCGGAGAAGCGGGGCTCGTTCGATCCGGCCTCGGTCACCGCGACCGTCGCAATCGATGGCGCCCACGCCGTGCTGTCCGGCGAGAAACGCTTCGTCGTCGAAGGCGACGCCGTCGACGAGCTGGTCGTCGTCGCCCGCCGGCCGGGCACCTCGGGGGACGACGGGGTGCACGCGCTCGTCGTACCGGTCGCCGCGACCGGAACGAGGCGCGTCCACGCGCTCGACGGCAGCCGCCGCCTTGCGCACGTCGATCTCGACGGCGTCCGCGTCGAGCGCGACCGCGTCCTCGGCGACGGCCAGTCGTCGAGCGCAACCGCGCTGCGCCGAGCGATCGAGGAGGCGACGGTCGCGACCGCGCTCGAGATCGTCGGCGCCGCACAGACCATCTTCGACGTCACGCTCGAGTACGCCAAGCAACGCGAGCAGTTCGGTGTGCCGATCGGGTCGTTCCAGGCAATCAAGCACAAGTTCGCCGACATGATCGTTGTGCTCGAACGGGCGCGTGCCACCGGCTACTTCGCAGCCCTCACGATCGCCGAGGACGATCCGCGGCGTACGGCCGCGCCATCGGTGGCGAAGGTCGCGGCCGGCGACTGCCAGCGCCTGCTGGCCAAGGAGGGCATCCAGATTCACGGCGGGATCGGCTACACGTGGGAGCACGACATGCACCTCTACGTGAAGCGCGCCAAGTCACTGGAACCTCTCTTCGGATCGAGCAGCACCCACCGCGCGCACATCGCCGATCTCCTGGGCGTGTAGCGCAGGTTCGCGTCGTCGGTCAGACGCTCAGCAGGATCTCGGCGAGGATGTAGAACGCGACGATCAGGACGAAGCCGGTGTACATCGCGTTCTTGTGGGTCTCGTAGATCATGTTGAGGCCGGTGTTGCCGCGCCCACTGATCATGCCCAGCGCATTCAGCTCGAGTGCAGCCAAGACCACGATGCCGATGATCAGGTAGACGATGCATTTTCCGGAGCTGAGACCGCCACCGAAGTTCGGGCCGCTCTCGTAGAAGTGCGCGGCCCCGATCATGAACACCAACAGCGGCAGCGAGAAGATCGTGTTCTGGCGCGATGCCATCGCGCCGGCGCGGGCCGCGGCGGCCGCGTTGGGGTTCGCCTCGCCGCCGGCCTTCAGCGTCCGCGCGTTGGCGATCACGATCTGCTGGTTCGGCCAGATCACGAGCCACACGTTGAGGAACATCGCGAGACCGAAGAGGATGCCGACCGCGAGCGTCGGGCCGGCGGTGCTGTGGATCCAGAAGTTCCTGTCGTAGGTTCCCTTCGGCGCGATCGCGATGATCAGCAGCCCGAACACCACGGTCGCGGCCGCCGACCACCGGAACCACCAGAGCGCGCGCCAGGTCAGCTTGTCGAACGCATCGTTGCGCGAGCTCGCCTCCATCTCCGCGTACGCCGGGGTCTGAACGAAGTTGAAGTACCACAGCAGACCCATCCACATCACGCCCACGATGACGTGGGAAATGCGAAAGGCCTCGGACAAGCCAACCCGGTGGAAGATCTCCATCGCACGCTCCCGGTTGTTCGGAAAGGGCGGCAGAACGTACCAAACCTTCCGTGGTCCCGTCAGGGATCCTCGCGACCCTTCGGCCAAAGGCGAGTCGCGCGACCGAGAGGCCGGGCAGCTACAAGTCGGGCACGTGCGCGTCGCCGGCCGCGGCGCCCTCCGGCCGCAGGGGCTGGCGCAGCGGAACGATCATCCCGGCGAAGTCGGCGAAGGCGATGATGTGGCCCAGATCGTCGGCCACGCGGCACTCGACGACGATGAGCTGGCGGCCGGCACGCATCACCCGAGCCTCGGCCCGCACGATGGTGCCCTTCGGCCGGCCCAGGTAGCGGACGTGCATGTCCGCCGTAACCAGCGTGTTCTCGCCCGGCCGGAAGGTTCCGGCGCGCGCCGCGGCCGAGCCGGAGGCGACGTCGACCAGGCTCGCGATCGCCCCGCCGTGCAGGTTGCCCGACCCGTTGAACGCGCCCGGCGCGACCGGCATCTCGACAATCACGGCCGCCGGGTCGGGACCCGTGACGAACCGCAGCCCGAGGAGCTGGTGCAACGGGGTCGCGGAGTGCGCGACGCGCAGGAGCTCGATGACCTCGGTCGAGAAACCGCCATACGGGTGGTCGGTCGGCACGTCATCGGCGTCATCTGCCATGGGGTCACGCTCTCACTCCGAGGGGTGGGCGCGCCACCACGAGAACAACGCGGCGAGATCGCCGTCGCGCGCCACCGCATGCACGAGCCGGTCGCCGCGCGTCCACCACATCGCCGCGCGCTCGCGCTCGAGCCGGCACCGGTAGCGCCCCAGCGCGGACCCGGGCGATGCCGCGGACGACCACGCGCGCTCGTCGGGTAC
>JALYLU010000671.1:0-1059 GCA_030774075.1 Actinomycetota bacterium
CGGTCGGGAACTCGTACGCCATCGGCAGTGGCAGCGCCATCCCACCGCGACCGCCGCCTCCCCCACCGCCGGTCCCGAGCGTGCGCCCCGACGCCGACAGCTGGTTGTTGCCGTACACGATCGCGACCGTGTCGACGTCGCCGTTCTGGATGGCGCGGTAGGCGTGCATCGCGTGGAACTCGAAGCTCGATCCGCCCACGCTCGACGATTCGAGCCAGCGCGGCGTGAGGCCGAGGTACTCGGCGAGCGCCACCTCGTGCATGCCGCCGTAGCCTGCGCCGGCCAAGCCGCTGACGTCGTCCTTCTCCAGACCGGCATCGTCGAGCGCGCGCCGGAACGATTGCGCTTCGAGCATCACCCCGCTCAGCTCCGGCGTCACCGGACCGTCCGACAGCCCGACCCCGACGATGCACACCCGTTGCTGCACGAGCGGGGAAGCTATCCCACGGCGAGCGACGTAAACTCCGCGTCATGCGCATGGACGACATGATCCTTGTCAGCGTCGACGATCACGTCGTGGAACCGCCCGACCTGTTCGAGCACCACCTGCCCGCGAAGTACAAGGACATCGCGCCGCGGATCGAGCACATGCCCGACGGCACCGACCGTTGGAAGTTCCTCGACTTCGACATCCCGAACGTCGGGCTCAACGCGGTGGCCGGGCGCCCGCCCGAGGAATACGGCATGGATCCGACGAGCTTCGACGAGCTCCGGCCCGGCACCTACGACGTGAAGCAGCGCGTGCTCGACATGTCGGCGAACGGCGTGCTCGGTTCGCTCAACTTCCCGTCGCTCCCCGGTTTCGCCGGGCGCCTCTTCGCGGCGCTCGACGACAAGGACGCCGCGCTCGCACTGTGCCGCGCGTACAACGACTGGCACATCGAGGAGTGGTGCGGCGCCGCGCCCGACCGCCTGATCCCGCTCGCGATCCCGCCCATCTGGGATCCCGCCGCGCTCGCGGACGAGGTGCACCGGGTCGAGAAGGCGGGCTGTCACGCGATCACGTTCCCGGAGAATCCGGTACCCCTCGGCCTGCCCAGCCTGCACTCAGATCACTGG
>JALYLU010000671.1:1069-2800 GCA_030774075.1 Actinomycetota bacterium
GCGATGACCTTCTCGGAGAACGTCACCAAGCTCGGATACCCGAGCATCCACAGCGATCACTGGGACCCGCTGTGGGAGGCGGCCTCGGAGCTCGACATCGTGATGTGCATGCACATCGGCTCGTCGTCGCAGATGGTGATCACGGCCGACGATGCACCGATGGACGTGCTCATCACGCTCGCACCGATGAACATCGTGCAGGCCGCAGCCGACCTCATCTTCTCGCCGGTGTTCAAGAAGTTCCCCGACGTCACCGTCGCGCTCTCCGAGGGTGGGATCGGCTGGATCCCCTACTTCCTCGAGCGCCTCGATCACTCCTACACCGCACACAAGGCTTGGACCTTCGCCGACTTCGGCGACAAGCTGCCGAGCCAGGTGTTCATGGAGCGGGTGATCCTCTGCTTCATCGAGGACGACTTCGGCGCGCGTCACGCGCGCGAGATCGGCACGAGCCGGATCTGTATCGAGACCGACTACCCGCACAGCGACGCGATCTGGCCCAACGCACCGGAGCGGCTGATGCAGGGATGGGCGCCGACCGATCTCACCGACCGCGAGATCGACGCAATGACCCACGAGAACGCGATGCGCTTCTTCCGCTTCGACCCGTTCTCCGTCCGACCACGCGAGCAGTGCACGGTAGGCGCGTTGCGGGCGGAGGCGGCGGGACACGACGTGTCGATCCAGTCGAAGGGCCGGCGGGTCGAGCACCACGAGCCGATGACGATGGCCGGGTTCTCGCCGACCGCGTGAGCTCGCACGTTCGTCACAACCGCGCGTTCTGGGACGCGGACGCCGACAGCTATCAAGCCGCACACGGCGATCAGCTCGCGCGTGCGCCGTTGGCGTGGGGGGCCTATCGCGTCCCCGAATCGGAGCTGCAGGTGCTCGGTGACGTCGCCGGGCAACGCGTGCTCGAGCTCGGATGCGGCGCCGCGCAATGGTCGGTCGCGCTCGCCGACTGTGGCGCGCGCGTCATCGGCCTCGACGTCGCGCACGCACAACTCCTACACGCCCGCCGGTCCGCGGCGACACTGCCGTTGGTGCACGCGAACGGCGAGCAGTTGCCGTTCTCGGACAAGTGTTTCGACACCGTGTTCTGCGACCACGGCGCGTTGAGCTTCTGCGACCCCGACGTCAGCGTGCCTGAATGCGCACGCGTGTTGCGCACAGGTGGACTACTCGCGTTCTGTTGCACCCACCCCATGCTGTATCTCACCTGGGACGACGCGCGGGAGCAACAGACACGCAAGCTGCACCTCGACTATGCCCAGCTCGGCCAGATGGCGCTCGACGAGGGCACGATCGACTGGGTCCTTTCCCCCGGCGCCTGGATCAGGGTCTTGCGCGCCAACGGCTTCGACGTGGAGGGTCTCGTCGAGCTGTGTGCGCGCGAGGGCGCATCGACCACCTACGTGGAGTTCGCCCCGCCCAAGTGGGCGCGGCGCTGGCCGGCCGAGTGGATCTGGAAGGCGCGCCGACGCTGAGCCGTCGGACGCGCAGCAGGGGCCGCGACCTCCGCGCGACGTGCCGCGCGTAGCGTTCGGCGAATGCGTTTACGAACAGCTCGGCACCTCGGAATCCTCGCCATCGTTGTGGTCGCCACTTCGGCCGGTTGCTCATCGAGCGCATCGTCACGGGCGGAACCATCCACGAGCACGTCAACCCCACCGACGACGGGGATCCACCGGATCAAACCGGGAATCGAAAAGATCAAGCACATCGTGATCA
>JALYLU010000672.1 GCA_030774075.1 Actinomycetota bacterium
GACGTCGAGCGCCGCAACGCCATGACCGGGTTGATGGTCGACGAGATCGTGGCAACGTTCGATGCGTTCGAGTCCGACGGTTCGACCGCCGTGGTGGTCGTCACCGGCGAGGCGCCCGCTTTCTGCCCGGGCGCCGACGTCTCGAGCCTCGGCGCATTGTCCCGAGCCGGGACCGACGAGGAACGGCGGTCGGTCACGTCGATCTACGAAGGATTCCTGCGCGTGCTGCGGTCGCCGCTGCCGACGATCGCCGCGGTGAACGGCGCTGCGGTCGGGGCGGGGATGAACCTCGCGCTCGCGTGCGACGTGCGCATTGCCGGCACCTCGGCGCGCTTCGACACCAGGTTCGTGAAGATCGGGCTCCATCCCGGCGGCGGCCACATCTGGATGCTCGAGCGCGCGGTCGGTCCGCAAGCCGCGGCCGCGATGGTGTTGTTCGGCGTTCCCGTCGACGGCGCCCGTGCCGCGGAGATCGGTCTCGCATGGTCGTGCCATCCTGACGACGAGTTGCTCGACGCGGCGCACACGCTCGCCGCGCGCGCCGCGCGTGCACCGGTCGCGTTGCTCGCACGGGTCAAGTCCACGCTGCGCCAAGCGCCGTGGCAGTCCGACTTCGAGGCCGCGATCGCGACCGAGGTCGCCCACCAGGCTTGGTCGCTCGGCCAAGGCTGGTTCAAGACCCAGAGCTGAGTCCCGGCGGCACTCAACGATGTACGAACTTGGCCACGAGCTCGTGCCCGCGCTCGCGCCACTCCTCGGCGCTGATGGCGTAGCGGATGTGATCCTCGTACACACTCTGGATCTGCAGGAACCGCACCGCCGTACCCTCGTCGCGCAGACCGAGCTTTTCGGCCACCCGCCGGCTCGACGCGTTGCGCGGGACGATCGCCGCCTCGAGGCGGTGCAGCTGCAGCACGTCGAACGCGTACTGCATGATCAAGACGACGCCTTCCGGGACGTAGCCGCTCCCCGCGAGTGCCTCGTCGATCCAGTAGCCGACGTATCCCATCTGGAACGGACCGCGCTGCACACTGCCCAGGCTGACCTCGCCCGCGAATCGGCCGTCGAGCAAGAACAACCCGAACCCGTACGCGGCGTCGAAGTGGCGTTGCCGGTCCCACGCGCCGCAGCGGGCGCGGAACGCCTCCCGGTCGAGCGCGGGGTCGAGGCTGCCCACGTCGGGGCTCGGCTCCCAGCGCTCCAGCCAGGCGCGGCAGCGCAGCCGCACCTCGCGCCATCCGTCCCAGTCGTCCGGACGCAAGGGACGCAGCATCACGCGCGACCCGATCAGCTCGGTCACGACGACCGCTCCCCGCCGGCGGGCGCGCCGGCCGCTGTGATCGCGGTCGCGAGGGCATCGAGCGCCGCGGGATCTTCGAGGCCCGAGAGATCACCGGGGGCGGTCCCCGTGACGACCGAGCGAATCGCGCGGCGCAACACCTTGGCGCTACGCGTTTTCGGCAGCGCGCTGGTGAAGCACACCTGCGCGGGCTTGAACGACGGTCCGAGCGCGTCGACCACACACGCGCTCAGTTCCTTGCGCAGCGCGGCGTCGGGTTCCACGCCGGGCGCGGGAACGACGAACACCCACAAAGACTCCCCCTTCAGCGCGTCGGGCACGCCGATCGCGGCCGCCTCGAGCACTGCTCGATGGGCGACGACGACGGTCTCCACCTCGGCCGGGCCGAGCCGTTTGCCCGCCACCTTGATGGTGTCGTCGGAACGACCGTGCAGGAACCATTGACCGTCGTCGCTCACGCTCGCGAAGTCGCCGTGCCACCACACGCCCGGGTACCGCGACCAGTAGGTCTCGAGATAGCGCTGCGGATCGCCGTACAACCCGCGCGTCATTCCCGGCCACGGCTTCGTGCACACCAGCTCGCCGACCTCACCGCGCACCGAGTGCCCGTGCTCGTCGAACACGTCGACGGCCATACCCAACGCCGGACCGCCGAGCGAGCACGCCGACAAGGGCTGCACGACATGAGGCGACAGGAAACACGCACCCACCTCGGTACCACCCGAGATGTTGACGACCGGGCAGCGGCCGCCGCCGACGACGTCGAAGAACCAACGCCAGGGCGCCTCGTTCCACGGCTCACCGGTCGACGCGAGCACGCGCAGCGACGACAGGTCGTGCGCGCGAACAGGTGCGTCACCGTGCGCCATCAGCGCCCGGATCAACGTAGGTGACACACCGAGAACGTTCACCCGGTGACGCTCGACGAACGACCAGAGCCGGTCCGGGCCCGGAAAGTCGGGCGCACCGTCGTACATCATCACGGTCCCGCCCGCGGCAAGCGTGCCGATGATCTCCCACGGCCCCATGATCCAGCCGATGTCGGTGAGCCAGAACAGCCGCTCGTCGCGCCGCACGTCGGTCTGGAAGGCAGCTTCCTCCGCGACCTTCGCGAGGAACCCGCCGTGCACGTGCACGGAACCCTTCGGGCGGCCCGTGGTCCCGCTCGTGTACGCGACGAACAGCGGATGCTCGCTGTCGAGCAGACGCGCGTCGAAGTGGCCGTTGCCGGCGGCCTGCAACTCGGCGAGCGTGAGGTCGCGACCGCCGCGCATCGGCACCTCGCGGCCGAGGCGAGGCACCACGACGACCGTGTGCACCGACGGCACCGACTCGACCGCTGCGTCGGCCATCTCCTTCATCGGGACCACCCGGCTGCGGCGGGTGAAACCGTCGGCGGTTACCAGGGCGACGGCCTCGGCATCGGCGAGCCTGATCGCAACCGCGTCGGCCGCGTAGCCGGAGAAGATCGGGAGGAACAACGCGCCGAGCTTCGCGAC
>JALYLU010000673.1 GCA_030774075.1 Actinomycetota bacterium
CGCCCGAGACCGCTGAGCGTTCCACCACCATCCCGTACAATCGTCGGGACCCGATCTCGTTGTGGAGGCGCTGTTGTTGCGGTTCCTGACGGCGGGCGAGTCCCACGGACCGGCGTTGGTGGTCACCGTCGAGGGCCTGCCTGCCGGTTTGCCCATCCTCATCGGCGACGTGGCCAGCGAGCTGGCGCGTCGCCGGCTGGGTTACGGCCGCGGTCCGCGCATGCGCTTCGAGACCGACGATGTCGAGTTCCTGGGGGGTGTACGCCACGGCCGCACGCTCGGCAGCCCGCTCGCGATCCTGATCCGCAACAGTGAGTGGGCGACCGGCAAGTGGGCGGACGAGATGTCGTCGGCGCCCGGTCGCACCGCGGCGCCGCTGACGCAGCCGCGCCCGGGCCACGCCGACCTTGCGGGGATGCAGAAGTACGGCTTCGACGACGCCCGCGATGTCCTCGAGCGCGCGTCGGCGCGCGAGACGGCCGCGCGCGTCGCGGCCGGAACGATTGCGAAGACGCTCCTCGCGCATGTCCGCGTCTCGGTGCTGAGCCACGTCGTCCAGCTCGGCGGGGCGTCGGCGTCGATCGCGCATCGTCCGACGCCGGACGATCTCGCGCAGGTCGACGGCTCGGAGGTGCGGTGCTTCGACCCCGACTCCGAGGCGGACATGATTCGCGAGATCAAGGAGGCCGCGAAGGTCGGTGACTCGCTCGGGGGAGTGGTCGAGGTGCTCGGCTACGGCGTTCCGCCCGGGCTCGGCTCGCACGTGCATTGGGATCGCCGCATCGACGGGATGCTCGCGCAGGCGTTGATGAGCATCCAGGCGATGAAGGCGGTCGAGATCGGTGAGGGGTTCACGGTCGCCGGGGTGCGCGGAAGCGTTGCGCACGACGCGATCAGCTGGGATGCCGGCGCCCGCGAGTACCGGCGGGAGTCCGCGCGTGCGGGAGGCATCGAAGGCGGGATGACCACCGGCGACCTCCTCGTCGCACGGGTCGCGATGAAACCACTCGCGACGCTGAACCGTCCCGTGCTGAAGACGGTCGACGTCGAGACGAAAGCGGAGACGGTGTCGTTCAAGGAGCGTACGGACGTCACCGCGGTTCCGGCGGCCGGCGTGGTGGCCGAAACGATGGTCGCCCTCGTGCTCGCGTCCGAATCGCTACGCAAATTCGGCGGCGACTCTCTCGCCGAGTTCGTGCGCAACCACGACGCGTACCGCGCGTCGCTGCGATGACGGGCGCGGCGATGCGGGACCTCGCAACGACCGGCAAGCACCTGGTCCTGATCGGAATGATGGGCGCGGGCAAGACGACCGTCGGTGTCGAGTGCGCGCGTCGGCTCGGACGAGCATTCGTCGACACCGACGAGCTGGTGACCCGCACGGCGCGCATGACGGTCGAGGGAATCTTCGCCGATGGCGGCGAGTCCCGGTTCCGACGGCTCGAGCATGGTGTCGTCGCCGACGTTTGCGCGTCGCCCGAGCCGCTCGTCATCGCGTGCGGTGGTGGCGCCGTGCTCGATCCCGAGAACCGACGCGCGCTGCGCGTCGCCGGCGTGGTGGTCTGGTTGCGGGCGCCCGCCGCGACCTTGCTGTCGCGTGTCGGCGACGGGTCGACGCGACCGCTGCTGCGCGACGATCCCGCGGGTGCTCTCGAGCGTCTCGAGCGGCTCCGCGAGCCCGCGTACGAAGCGGCCGCGCATGCACGCGTCGACACCGACGCGCTCGACATCGCGGCGGTCGCCGGCGCAGTGCTGTCAGTGTTCGCAGGGGCCGCGGCATGAGCGCGCGGATCCGCGTCGACCTGGCCGAGCGGGGTTACGACGTCGTGGTCGGAGAGGGTGCGATCGGCGAGCTCGGGCCGGCGCTGGCCGGTCGGCGGCGCGCCGCCCTGGTGACGCAGGCCGCGATACCGGCCCGCATCGCCGGCGATGCCCGTGCCGCGCTCGACGCGGCCGGCGTCGTGCACGAAACGTTCCTGATGGGCGACGGCGAGGACCACAAGACGCTCGGGACCGTCGAGGAGCTCTGCCGCGCCTTCGCGCAGTGGGGACTCCTGCGCGGCGACGTGGTGGTCGCAGTCGGCGGCGGGGTCGTCGGCGACACTGCGGGCTATGCCGCCGCGGCCTACCACCGCGGCGTCGCCCTGGTACAGATCCCGACGACGCTCCTCGCGATGATCGACTCCGCGATCGGCGGCAAGACCGGCGTCAACCTGCCCGAGGGCAAGAATCTCGTCGGCGCGTTCCACCAGCCGCTCGCGGTGCTCGCCGATCCGAGCGCGCTCGCGACGTTGTCAGTTCGCGACTACCGCTGCGGCCTGGGCGAGATCGCGAAGTACGCCTTGCTGGGCGACGATTTCGTCTCGGCTCGGTCCGCCGCGCTGGTCGCGCGCGATCCGGTAGTGCTCGCGGAGACCATCGCGTGGGGCGCTGCGATCAAGGCGCGCTACGTCGGCGCCGACGAGCTCGAGCTGACCGGGACCCGAGCGGCGCTCAACTACGGGCACACGCTGGCGCACGCGCTCGAGACCGCGTCGGGCCACGCGCTGCTGCACGGCGAAGCGGTGGCGATCGGTCTGGTGTTCGCAGCCCAGCTCGCGGGCGTGCTCGAACGGATCGACCAGCGGGCCGTCGCGCACCACGAGGATCTTGTCGGCGGGCTCGGGCTCCCGACGCAGGCGCCACCCGGTCTGCGCGGCGACGAAATCGTCTCGCTCATGGCGCGCGACAAGAAGTCGGGTGGGGGGCTCGCGTTCATGCTCGCGGGGCCGAGCGGGATCGAGCGGGTCGACAATCC
>JALYLU010000674.1:0-745 GCA_030774075.1 Actinomycetota bacterium
CGCTCGATCCTCACCATGAAGGCCCGCATCGCGGCGGCGGGCGCTGCGGCGCTTCTCATGCTCCCGGCGTGCTCAGGATCGAAGATCAAGTCCGAGCCGGCCGTCTCGACGTCGTCGTCCCTCCCACCTTCGAAAACCAGCGGGACAGCGACGACAACTACGCGAACGACTCCGAGCACGGCCACAACTGATCCGAGCAAGCAGCTCGTCGCCTCCGTTCGCGCGTTCTGGGACCTGTACCTCCAACTCGGCGCGCGTGCCAGACCGTTCAACGCGGCCCAGATCCGTTCGCTGCTCGGTCAACGCACCATCGGCAAAGAACTCACCAAGCTCTACGACGTCTTCCAGGGCAACGCGGTCGCAGGCGCCATCGTGAAGGGGACGATCGACATCGCGCCGACCGTCGTGTCGATCACCGCAACCACCGCGCAGGTGAGCGACTGCTACGACGACAAGACCGGCCTGTACCGATTCAGCGACGGTAAGCGCATCGACACCGACGATCCGCGCCGACACAAGGTGCTCATGACACTCACGCGCGTAGGCGCGGCGTGGAAGGTCTCCGCCATCAAGGACGAGGGGTTGGGATGCACCGTCTAGCTGCGGTCGCGACGATCGCACTTGCTGTACTCGCGACCTGGCCGCAAACCGCGAGCGCCGACACGACGGGTTCGGCATCCACCGACCCCACCGGAATCGGCGAAAAGGTCGGCGTCGACGGCGGCTCCAGTGGACACCGCGGAGG
>JALYLU010000674.1:755-2794 GCA_030774075.1 Actinomycetota bacterium
CAAGCGTCTCCCCCTACCGCTCCCGCAGCCGAAGATCAGCCCCTCAGGCGATCAGATCGTGAACCTGCAGAGCTGGCTATGGCTCGGCGGGCCGTGGACGCCGCTTTCGTCGACCGTGGCGGTACCGGGTGTGAGCGTCACGGTGCACGCCGTCCCAGAGCAGGCGGTGTGGACAATGGGCGATCTCGGACAGGTCGTATGCGACGGACCAGGCACCCCGTATGACTCGAATATCCCGGCCGACGCCCAGTCGCCATCGTGCGCATACACGTACACCGAATCCTCGGCCAGACAACCGAACCTCCAGTTCCAAGCCTCGGTGACGGTGCGGTGGCACGCGACCTGGACCGCGTCCGGCGCTGCTGGCGGCGGCGATCTCGGGATGATCGAGCGAACGACCACCCTCCCGATTCGGGTTGGCGAAGTGCAAGCACTCAATACCAACGCGCCGTGAGACGAGAGGCGAAATGACCGCCACGATCGCTCGACATCATCCGACCCAGTCGTCGCCGAACGGCACCGGCGGGTTGCCACGCGGTGTCCAAGGCGGACGCCGAAACCGCACGCGCATCGCGCTCGGGCTCGTCGTAATCGTGTTGTGCGTCCTCGCAACCGCGAGCCTCTTCTCGAGTGCTAACAACCGCGCACAAGTACTGACCGTGCGCCATGCGGTGCCCGCCGGCCACACCATTGGGACCGACGATCTCGCCGTCGCACGGGTGTCGGTTGGAGCCGATGTCCGAACAACTCCGGCATCGGCGCTCGATCGCGTCGTCGGCCACGTCGCCGCGGTCACCCTGGTTGCCGGCTCGCTTCTTGTACCCGACGACGTCAGTGCCGCAGCACGCGTGCCGAGTGGCATGGCCATCGTCGGCGCGTCGCTCAAGGCCGGGCAATATCCGGCGTCGCTCACACCTGGCGACGAAGTCCGGCTCGTAGAGATCGCGGCGCCTTCTGGCATCGGCGACTCCGCGCCGATCGATCGAGGACGAGCGAGCGTTCTCGACGTTGCGCGATCGCGCGACAGCCCCGACGCACTCGCGGTATCGCTCCTGGTTCCCAAAGCCGCAGCCACCAACGTGGCCGGCGATGGCGCCGCTGGCCGCCTCAGCTTGGTCGTGGTCGCAGGATGACGGCGATCGCCATCACCGCAACGAAAGGTTCGCCCGGTGCCACGACCCTTGCGCTCGCGCTCGCAGACCGCATGTCGGCTGGGGCTCCGGCATTGCTCGTAGAAGCCGACGCCGCGGGCGGCGACATCGCGGCGAGATGCGGCCTTGCGCTGGATCCGGGACTTCTCACACTCGCGGCATCCGGCCGGCGAGGCCTCGACCGATCCACGATCGAGCGTCACGCGCAACTTCTGCCCTGCGGTGCTCTCGTACTCGCCGGACCGACATCGGCCGAACAAGCGACGAGCGCCCTGACCGGCATCGCCGCCGCGCTCGTCCAGACACTTGCGAACGCGACGTCGCCGGTAATCATCGATGCCGGTCGTTGGGACCCTCGATCCCCCACCGCCGATCTTGTCGCATCGGCGTCAGTCGCCATGCTCGTGCTCCGTCCCACCATCGAGGGGGTGGAGCACGCTCGTTGGCAGTTGCGCTCGCTGTCAGAGCACGTCCGAAGCGTGATCGCCGTCTGTATCGGCGAACACCCTTATCCACGCGCCGATGTACAGGCTGCACTCGGAGTCGACGAGCTTTATGTCGTCAACGACGACGGACACGCCGCGCATGCCCTTGGCTCGGGCGCAAAGCCTGATCGCTGGCTGCGACGATCGCCACTGCTGCGCAGCGCAGCCATGCTCGCCAGCCAACTCCTCGCAGTGCACGACGACGCGGTGGTCCCTCGATGACCATCGCGGAAACCGACGCGGGCCTCGTACAACGGCTGCGAGGCTCCGTCGCGACCGAGCTCACCCGGCGTGCACGAGCCGCGGAACTTGGCGGCACCCGCCGGTTGCTGCGCGACGACGAAATCGCACTCGCACGAGAGCTCGTCAACGCTGAGCTGGAACAGCTCGCGCGCGACGCAAT
>JALYLU010000675.1 GCA_030774075.1 Actinomycetota bacterium
ATTCGCGATGACACGTCGCGAAGCGTTTCGGCAGGGCGTTGACGGCGCGGTACTCGATCTGATGTTGCTGCATCAGCCTTGGGGCTTCGACCTCGAAGACATCGCCGTCACGACTCACTGGTGGCACGGTTCGCTCGATCCGATCGCACCGCTCGCGACCGTTCGAGAGGCGACGACAACAACCGAAATCCAACTCACGATCTACGAGGACGAAGGCCACGCCGTCAGCTTTGAGCACGGAGCCGAGATCCTTGCCGCGCTGGCAGCAACATCCGAAGGTTCTTGACCGGCCATCCTCGCCAGCGCGACCTGCGTCTGGATGCTCACTCCCGGCGCCGCGTGTAGCCCGTAATGGCCGACCTGCGCGGGCACGATCGCGATGAAATCGTCCGCTCCGCTACCCGGGAAGAAGTCGAGGACGTAGTAGCTGGCATACGACTTCGAGGTGTCGAACAACGGGAACGCACTTCACGGGCTCGGACTGTACGCCGTCGTTCTTGCGGGTATGGGGCCGAGGTTCGACAGCGTTCTCTGGAGGGTCACGGAGCCGCCGTCGGCGAAGTGCGTGACTGACGTTGCCCGTCGGATGAGGCCGGCCGCGTCGATCGCGACCGTCACGGTTGTGTTCCGGTATCCCTGTTGGTGGAGCAGGGCGAGCGCGTGACTGATCACGGTTCTTTCCTCGGGAGTTGTACCGGCTGCGAGGCCGAGTCGGGCAACGTCGATCGAGACCTTGTAGTCGGTCACCAGGAAGTTGTTGACGGTTCCGGTTCCGCTCTCGGCCGCGCCGGTCACGGCCGGTTGGGCAAGGTCGAGGAGTCCGGTTGGGCTCGCCAAACCCATCATCGCCACTGCCCCGACTCGCGGGCCGAGGGCGCCTTCCACCAGATCTTCGTTCGCGGAGAGCGGCGAACCCGCCCCTCCGGTTGCCGTCGGATGCAATCCGAAGGCGTATGCCGAACGCTTCCCATCCACCCAGATCGAGAGGTCAGCGACGACGAAGGAACTGACACCAGAGACGTGTGCCGAGATCGTCATACTGAACGGGTCCGTGTGGACCGTGCCGGCACCACTGACGCTCACCGCACGCGGCTGAGAACTTCGACTCACTGCGGGAGCTTCCGTGAGGGCATAGGCAAGGTCGAAGTGGCCGGTGGCGCCGGTCTTGGCCAACGCTGCGAGTACTGCGCGTTCGGAGCCACCGGATCCGCCGCGGCCCTTAGGTGCTCCCGAGCCGTGTCGGCCCGCGAGATCGAATGCGACCGATGCCACCATCGTGACGCACACCACCGACACGGCGGTCACCCCAACGCGGCGCCGTAAAGAACGCCGTGCCCTTGACGTCGGTTGAGTGGTCGGCGGCTCGCTGCGCTCGGCTTCAGGTTGCATCGCGACCTCCTCGATACTCGCCTCTCACCAGTCTCGGCGTGCGCGAAGTCAACGACGGACGGCCTGAGGTCGAGGGCCACAAGACCGCGGCCAGTCCAGCGGTGGCGGAACGCGAGCGGTCTACCCAGAGGGCGCATCGCGTCGTTGGGTTTGTGGATCGTGTGACGCAACGAGAGGGTCGCGTCGTGGTAGCAGATGAACTGGATCGCCGCCGAGGGCGCAATGAGATCATCGCCGATGTAGCGGGTGTGGACGAAGAAGAACGCCCGTCGCGTATAACGGCCATCGGCGCCTAACCGACCACGAAGGTCGCATTCGCGGACTGCCCGCCGATTTCCCCTCCGGCGACTGGCCCGAGCGGCTCATTGCGTGCCGCACACCGGACCTGGAATGCGTAGGTTCCGGGTCTGAGTGTCGAACTCAACCTGGTACGCACGCTGAATTGGCCGGCCGGGTCAAGAGGCACGGCAACAAAGTTGGACCCGTTGGCCAGCAGACCTTCGGCCGCCTGCAAGATGACCACCCCGTTCCCGCAGCCGGGTACCACGCCCAATACTGTCACCAAACTGCCTGGCCTGATATCACCGCCCAAAAGGTCGGGCGCAAGCACCCTCACAGGTTCGTGTTGTAGTGCACTAGCGAGGAGGTCGGCTTGCTGTTTCTCTGTTTCGGCTTGCTGTTTCTCGGTTTCGGCTTGCCGGGTCTTGGCTTCGGCCCGTAGCGCCGCGGCGTATGCCGCACCGGCTTCCCGCGTTGCCTTGGCGGAGGCCAGCTGCGCTGCGGCGGCCGCTCTCCGCGCATCGCCACGTTGTTGGACGGCAACCAGGGTTGCTGCCACTGTGATCACTAACAACAGAACCAAGACCGTCGTTGCTCCACGGGCCAGTCGTATCGTCCGGCGGTGTTGGCGGACGTCTTCGGCTTCGAGTTCGTCGCGGGCCATGTTGCGGATCGGTGCCGCGAGCTCAGCGACGGCGCCCCGAAACCGAACGTGACGGACGTCGAGCTGTTCTTCGCCGCGCGCCCAGCGCAGGTCCAAATGGCGGGGCTCGTCATCGAAGTGGCCAAAGAGGGCGGGCGGCAGCGCCGTCGAGCGAGGCCGATCGAAGTCGCCGCGGGCGCGATCCCACACGAGGTCACCGTCGGTGAGCACCAACAGGATCCGGTCCGGCGTCTTGTGCGCGAGCCAGTGGTCAATCTCGCGTTCCACCCACTCCGACGCGGCGGCTTCGGGTGAACACAACACGACGAACCACTCCGAATCATCGAGCGCACGCACGATCGACGCCCACAGATGCGGGCTGACCGCCAAGCCCGTCTCGTCACGGAAGATCGCCGACGCACGTGACCGATACCACGGCCGAGCCAACCGCTGCAGGCCCAGCTGCAGCGCAGGCGCG
>JALYLU010000676.1 GCA_030774075.1 Actinomycetota bacterium
GCAGGAACACATCTGCCCGATCTCCGAACGGTGATCGCGGTCACCGCGCTGGTCGTGGCGACCGTCGCGCTGGTCCGAAGTGGTCACACCTCACGATCGACGAGCGCGGCGGCCGGTGCCGCGAACAGCCCGCCCACGACCTCCCCCGTGCCTTCGACCGCGGGCTCGACCTCCGGTCCGCCCTCGTCGACGACGTCGACAGTCCTCACGAACGTCACCGTGCCGAACGTGATCGGGCTCTCCCAGTCCAACGCAATCCTGCAGCTGCAGCGCGCGGGGTTACGGACGCAGGTCCGGCCGTTGCCACTGAACAGCGTCCCGGCCGGATTCGTCGTGGAGCAGACACCGATGGCCTTCTCGACAACGAGCTCCGGTGGGGTCGTCGTGCTCGGCGTCAGCAGCGCGGCCTAGAGAGGCGTCGTCCGAGACCGGGAGCCCGGAGCCGGGAACTTCGTCGTCACCGGGTCAACATTCCGTTCCAGATAAGGGGTCTACGCGCCGATGGACCGGTGATGGAGCCGGAGCGAACACTCGCGACCCTACGTGGTGGTGCTCCTGCCGGTTTCGCGAGCCGGCTCTCGGAGATGGGGCAACTGCTCGAAGCATTCGAGCGGGCCCGCGGCGCAGCCGGAGCCGACAGACGTCCCCGACGGTTCGACGGCGACCCGGTTGCGTTGACGCAAGCACTGCACCCTCCGGGGCTCCGTCAGTCGCGGCGATCCCGAAACGAGGAGCCGCGCCGAGACCAGGGCGGTATGCGGTTGAGGATCGTCGTCTACGACGGTACGACGCGAACCTGACGCCCGCGTCAGCTGTGCGCGAGGATGGCGAGGTGCCTCCTCGACCCGTCGCCCTCGTGACCGCGCCGTTTCGAGGTGTGGGCATGGAAACCCTCCGGTCGGTCGCCGACGTGGTGTACGACCCCTGGATCGAGCAGGTTCCCCTGCGCCTCTACGACGGCGAGAAGCTCGCAGCCCGGTTGCGCGAGGAAGGCGCCGACGTGCTGATCGTCGAGTCCGACTTCGTCAAAGGGCCCGTGTTCGACCTTCCGCTGAAAGTCATCGGGTCGTGTCGCGGGGATCCCAACAACGTCGACATCATGGCCGCGACCGCGGCCGGGATCCCAGTGCTCCGCGCGCCGGGCCGCAACGCCGACGCGGTCGCCGAGCTCGCGATCGGGCTCATGTTCGCGGTCAACCGGTGGATCGTCCCCGCCGATCACGACGTGCGCGCCGGCGAGGTTTACTCCGGCGGCAAGATCCCCTACCAGCGCTACCGGGCGTGGCAGCTCGCCGGGCGTACCGCCGGCATCGTCGGTCTCGGTGCCGTCGGACGAGCCGCCGCATGGCGGTTCGCAGGTGTGGGCATGAACGTGCTGTCGTACGACCCCTACAACCCCGATGCGACCCACCACGACGACCTCGCCGAGATGCTGCAACAGTGCGACGTCGTCTCGGTGCACGCGGTCGTCACACCTGAGACCGAAGGACTCATCGGCGCGGCGCAGTTCGCCGCCATGAAACCCGGCGCCGTATACATCAACACCGCGCGCGCCATGCTGCACGACACCGACGCGTTGGTGAGCGCGCTTCGGTCCGGGCACGTCGCCGGCGCCGGACTCGACCACTTCCAGGGCGAGAACCTCCCGACCGACCACCCGCTCTGTTCGATGTCGAACGTCGTGCTCACCCCGCACATCGGTGGTGCGACCTACGACACCGAGGCGAACCACTCGAAGCTGATCGCCGACGACGTCGTTCGGGTGCTGCGCGGCGAGAAGCCCGTCAACTGCGTGAATCCGGAGGTATTGAGCTGATGGCCGCACCGTCGGGAACGACCGAGGAGATCAAGCAAGAGCTGCTCTGGGTCGCGCAGGAGAGCTTGCGCTCCAACCTCGTGCACGGCACCGCGGGCAACTTCTCCGCGCGGCTACCCGACGGCAACGTAGCGCTGACGCCGTCGTCGCTCGCGTACGACACGATGACGCTCGACGATCTCGTCGTGTGTGATCTCGACGCGAACGTGCTCGAGGGGACTCGGCACCCGACGACGGAGAAGGCGCTCCACCTCGCCTGCCTCGCGGCCTACGACGACATCCACGCCGTCATCCATTGCCACGCCAAGTTCTGCACCATGTTCGCCCTCACCCATCAGCCGATTCCCTGCGCGATCGAAGAGGTGGAGGCGTTCGTCGGGGGCGACGTGCCGGTCGCGAATTACGAGTTCACCGGATCCCAGGACCTCGCCGACGAGGTCTCGAAATGGGTGGGTGACCGGGCGGCCGTGCTCATGGCGAACCACGGGCTGCTGACCGTCGGTAAATCGCCGAAGGACGCGCTGAAGATCGCGAACCTGGTAGAGCTGACCGCGGAGATCATGTGGGGCGCCAAGCAGCTCGGAGAGGTCATTCCGCTGCCCGACTCGACCCGAGAGAAGATGGCGCCGATCTACAAGATGCTGCGCGGGATGTGATGCCGCGCGTCGGCGCGAGTTTCTAGTTTCTAGACGACGCTGATCAGGTGCGCGCCGTCGCGGCAGACGTGGCCGTCGTGCAGCTCGACGAGGTCGTCGAGCCGTCCGCACACCGCGCACTCCGGTTCGAGCCTGATCTCGCGCACACATTCCTGGCACACGGACTTCTCGTGCAGATCCATCAGATTGTCGGGGCGCCCGCAGAGCGCACACTCGGGTGCGACCTTGCGCAGTATGAGCCGGCCTTCCTCGGCCGTGACCTCGAGGAGATCTCCCTCTCGGATCGCGAGCGTCCTGCGC
>JALYLU010000677.1 GCA_030774075.1 Actinomycetota bacterium
ATCGTGGACAGCACCCCGCCGAACCGGTTCGTGCTCCGTGCACAGGACAAGGCCGGGAGCTACCTCAACACGTTCACCCTCACGCCGCAGGGAGGCGCCACCAAGGTCACGTTCCGCCTCGACTTCCAGGAGATGCACGGGATGAGCGCGATGCTGCTGCCGGTGCTGTTCCCCCTCGTTGGAAAGAAGGAGATCCGGGAGCGGATGGCCTTGCTGAAGTCCACCGTGGAGACGTCCTGAGCTCCGTTCAGGAACCGCGACGACCTGAGAGGGCTAGACTCACCCATCCGAGGGATCGGTGATCGAACCGATCCGAGAGGAGCGATGGACATGGGCAAGGTCGTGCACTTCGAGATCCCCACCGATGACTTGGCGCGGGCCAAGGAGTTCTACGGCTCCATCTTCGGGTGGCAGCTCCAGACGATGCAGATGGGGGCCGGTGACTACACGATCGCGATGACCACGCCGGTCGACGAGAAGACCCAGATGCCCACCGAGCCCGGCGCGATCAACGGCGGCATGACGCAGCGTTCGAGCGACAGGTCCTCGCCGGTCATCACGATCGACGTCGATGGGATCGACGACACGCTCAAGCAGATCGAGGCCGCCGGCGGCACCGCGCTGAGCGTCCCGACCGACATCGGCGATCCAGACGACGTCGAACGCATGGTCGCGCGCACGCTCGACGCGTTCGGCCGCCTCGACATCGCCGTCAACAACGCAGCCGGCGGCGGCCATCCTCCCACCCCGCTCGCCGACGTCGCCACCGCGGACTTCGACAGCGCCCTGGCGATCAACCTGCGCGGCACGTTCCTCTGTCTCAAGCACGAGATCGCCGCGATGCTCGACAGCGGCGGCGGCGCGATCGTCAACATGACCTCCACCGCCGGTCTCGAGGCGGTAGGGGGCCTCGCCGCCTACGTGTCGACCAAGCACGGCATCGTCGGACTCACCAAGGTCGCGGCACTCGAGTACGCCGCCCGCAACATCCGCGTGAACGCCGTCGCCCCGGGACCCATCCTGACCGAGCAGCTCGAGCGTGCCGGCGAGGCCGTGCAGCAGAGCGCCGCACAGGCCGTGCCGATGCGCCGCATCGGGCGCCCAGACGAGGTCGCGGCCACGGTCCTCTGGCTGTGCAGCGACGCCGCGTCGTTCCTCACCGGCGCCACGATCCCTATCGACGGCGGCAAGCTCGCCGGAATGGCCCCCTTCGCCCGGCACACGCCAGCCCGTTAGTCACCGCGCACCACGAGAAACGAGGTATTCCGATGTACGCGATCGCCCTCTCTGATTTCGGCGGCCCTGAAGTGCTCGAGGTCCGCGACATTCCCATCCCCGAACCGGGCCTCGGCCAGCTTCGCGTCCGGGTGCGCGCGTCGACGGTCGCCAAGATCGACATCTCCACACGCAACGGAGCCATCAGCCGCGGCGGGCTGCTCGCACCCCACGAGGACATCGGACTGGGTTGGGACGTCGCGGGTACCGTCGACGCCGTCGGCGCCGGCGTCCGGCGGTTCGCCGTCGGCGATGACGTGATCGGGCTGCGTGATCTGCTGTTCGTCTTCCCCGGTGCGCATGCGGAGTACGTGGTCCTGCACGAAGGTGCTGTCGCACACGCGCCGAGCGGCACGCCGCACGAGCAGGCCGCGACCGTGCCGCTGGGCGGCCTGACTGCCGATCGCGCGCTGGCGCTCGCCGGCCTCGCAGCCCGGCCAGACGCTGCTCGTCACCGGGCCGCGGGCGGTGTCGGCGGGTTCGTCCTCGAATTAGCCCGGCTACGGGGCCTGCGCACCATCGCGGTCGCCTCGCCTGCCGATGAGGCGCTCGTCGGCGAGCTCGGCGCGACCGATTTCGTCGCGCGCACCGACGCGCTCGGCGAGGCCGTCCGCAACCTCGTGCCAGGCGGAGTCGACGCCGTCATCGACACAGCGGTGGTCGGGATCGTCGCCCACGAGGCGCTGCGCGGTGGCGGCACGTTCGTAGCGCTCGTCGCCCCGTTCGCCCCGCCGCCGATCCGCGGGACGAAGGTCGTCGTGCAGGAGGTCTACGCCGATGGCGGCCGACTGGCCGAGCTGTCGGCGCTCGTCGAGGCGGGGCGCCTGACCCTACGCGTCGCCCAGACTATCCCGCTCGTCGAAGCGGCCAAGGCACACCAGCTTGTTGAAAGCGGCGGGCAGCGCGGCCGCATCGTCCTGCAGGCCTGAGTGTTCAGCCGATGCGAGCGTGCCCCGGCCGACCGGCACGCGCCCGCTCCGGACGAGCAGCGAGCGTCGGCCAACGAGCTGCAGCCACGCACGCTTCCTCCGCATTGCGACAGCGCGACCCGGCAGCTCGGCTCGCTTGCTAAGCGGGGATTCTCGGCCGGCTGGCGGGCCGCTCGACGGTGGCGAACGGGTGCAGTCCGAACCACTTCGGGAAGGAGCGCACGAGGTGCTCGGGGCCTTCGAGTGCGATGGCGCGGCTGCGGAGCGCTGCGGCGAGGCCAAGCTCTCCCATCCACGCGGCGGTCAGCGACTTCGGATCGCTGCGAACGGTGATGTCGACGCCGAATCCGGGGTCGCTCAGACACAGGTCCGCCTCGGGGAGTACGAGCCAGAAGTAGCGCAGCTTCTCGGGGGCCCCGCGGAAGCGGAAATGGATCACGGTGCGGCCGGCGGGCAGCGCGTCGGTCTTGACGGTGCCTCGCATCCACCACATGAGAATCCCGGTGTCGGGCGTCTCCTCGAAGATCGGGCGTCGCAGCCAGCGCTCGCTCCAGATGCCCAT
>JALYLU010000678.1 GCA_030774075.1 Actinomycetota bacterium
AGATCGAGCGTCTACCCGCGCACCGTGAGGCGCGTCCGCGCGTCGCGCAGCACGACGAAACCCTTCGACGTCAGCGCCGGCGGCATGTCGCGGTCGTTGTCGTGGTTGCCGAGCACAGCGAAGACGCCGTGCGGTGCGGACAGCGGCGCGAGCGCATCGGCCGCCGGGACGACGAACCGGCGGTCGCCCCACGTCACGTAGTCTCCGCCGAGGATCACCAGGTCGGGAGCTTCGGCCATGATCATACGCACGGCGCGATCCACCATCTCGTGCGAAACCGTCTCGCTGCGATGAAGATCGGTCACCAGTCCGATGCGCAGTCCGGCCAGCGCGGGCGGGAGGCCCGACACGGCGAGCGTCTCGCGTGTGAGCGCGATGTGAAACCGCTCGTACACGTATCCGTGCGCGAGGCTTCCGGTGACCGCGCCGACCCCGGCCGCCGCAACGCCCTTTAGCAGGTCGCGCCTGTTGAATCGGCGGGATGACGCAATGACGGGCATCTGTCCGCTATGTTAGCGCGCTCGATGGGGAATGACGGCAGCCGGACGAAATTGTCGAATAGCCCCTGTGGCGGCACCGGTCGTCTCACGCAGTCTCACGATATAGTACGCAGGGCGCCGCGTGCGCTCCAGCATGGATCTCTACTCTGAACTCGAATGGCGCGAGATGCTCTACGACGGGACCGAGGGCGTCCGCGAGGCGCTCGCTGCGGGATCGTTGACCGGCTACATCGGGTTCGATCCCACGGCCTCGAGCCTGCACGTTGGATCTCTCCTGACGGTGATGGGTCTCGCGCGCCTGCAGCGGTTCGGTCACACGCCAATTGCCATCGTCGGCGGCGGAACAGGGATGATTGGCGATCCGAGCGGCAAGTCGCAGGAGCGGGTGCTGCTCTCGCGCGAGCAGATCGAAACGAACGTGGCCGGCATCCGGGGTCAGCTCGAACGGTTCCTCGACTTCGATACCGCACGCAATCGCGCGCGCATTGTCGACAACGCCGAGTGGTTGGGCGCCGTCGACGTCCTGTCGTTCCTCCGCGACGTCGGCAAGCACTTCACCGTGAATTACATGCTGCAGAAGGAGTCGGTGAGCCGGCGCCTGGACAGCGAAGAAGGCATCTCCTACACGGAGTTCAGCTATCTGGTCCTGCAGGCGTACGACTTTGTCCAACTCTTCGATCGACACGGTTGCACGCTTCAGATGGGCGGCAGCGATCAGTGGGGCAACATCACCGCCGGGATCGAACTGATCCGGAAGCTCCGGGGGAAGCGGGTGCACGGCCTGGTGTGGCCGCTGATGAAGACGGCGTCGGGTGTGAAGTTCGGAAAAACGGAAGCGGGAGCCGTGTGGCTGGATCCTGAGCGCACCTCGCCGTTTCATTTCTATCAGTTCTGGCTCAACACCGACGATGTCGACGTCGTCCGGTATTTGAAGTGCTTGACGTTTCTGCCGCGCGAGACCATCGAGTCGCTGGCGCGTGTGACGTCAGAGGCACCGGAGCGTCGCGACGCGCAACGCGTGCTCGCGCGGGAAGTAACGGCACTGGTACACGGCTCAGACCAGGTCGCACGCGCGGAGCGCGCCGCAGCCGTGCTGTTCGACGAGCGCGTAACAGACGCCGACGTGAGCGACGTCCTGACGGTCTTTGCCGACGCGCCGTCGACCGAGCTGACGCTGCCGGAGGGTGGCATGTCGCTCGTCGAGATGCTCGCCACGGTAAAGCTCGCGGCCTCGAGAAGCGAGGCGACACGCCTGGTGAAAGGCGGGGGCGTGTATGTGAACAACGTCCGGGCCACGGATGAGCGGGCGCGGCTGACGGTCTCGGATGCGATCGGCGGACAGGTGATCCTGCTCCGGAAAGGGCGTAAGGATCAGCACGTCGTGAAGGTGCGGGCATCGGACTGATGCGGTCGCTCCGGCTGAGCCGGCCGGTTCCGTGCGACAGTCCCCGCAACCAGGGTTGACACCGGCGGACCCGACGCGTATATTTGTTGGACCGAGCGCGACCCGGCCGTGGCCGGATCCTCCAGCAATCCTTCTGGCTCGCACAACCCCCTAGCCGTTCTTCGGCGCGTTTCGTTCCACTGGAGCGATCTTGCGATGCCTGAAACGACGAAAAAGACTCGGACAGGGGTTGACACGAAGAGGAATGCGCTAGTAAGATTGTAAGGTTCCCCCAACGGAGAAACACCTGAGGGAGAGCGCACCCGACTTCGCGCCCCGAGCGTGATGTCGGTGTCGGGCAAGGCCGGTTCTTTGAAAACTAGATAGAACGTGCAAGCACAGTTTCTCTCGCCAACGCGCTTGGCGCGACGAAGCCGAAAGGCGACGTCGGGCAAGGTGCGGAGGCGGAGGAATAACCCGTCGAGTATCAGCGGGTGGCGCAGTGCTTTCCGGTGCAGGGGGTGTAGTTCACCAACTGTGGCCGGCTGCGAACCACTCATAACTTGACGAACTGAACAACGTGAGAGCCAAGTCATCAACAGGCGCTTAACGTTAAACGCGTTTGATTCTCCGAAAGGGGAATCGACCACTTTAACTTGAGAGTTTGATCCTGGCTCAGAATCAACGCTGGCGGCGTGCCTAACACATGCAAGTCGAACGCGAAAGCCCCGCAAGGGGTAAGTAGAGTGGCAAACGGGTGAGTAACACGTGGGTGACCTGCCTTCGAGTGGGGGATAACGTCCCGAAAGGGACGCTAATACCGCATGACATCCTGTCTTTGGAAAGGCGGAGATCAAAGCCGGGGATCGTAAGACC
>JALYLU010000679.1 GCA_030774075.1 Actinomycetota bacterium
GGATCGGTCGGCCCGGGAGTCGTGGGCGGCGGCGTGATCGTCGTTGGTCGCGCGGTCGTCGGCGTTGTCGGCAAAGTGTTACGAGCAGTGGTCGTCGTCGTCGGTGGGTTCGCCGTGACGGTGAACCCCTGCGGCGTGTAGGTGGTCGTCAGCGACGGCAGCGCGTTGGTGAAACACACCGCGAAGATCAGCCCGGCCGCGGGAGTCGCGTTGCTCGGCACCGTGAAGGACCCGGACCACGATCCGCCGGCGGCGACCGGGATGTTCGTGGAGAGCGGCTGCATCGTCGACGAGATCTGAACGTAGTCCTGCGCCGGCGTGACGGTGATGCCCGGTGAGCAAGCCGTCCCGCTGACGTCCACGACTGTCCCTGGGGGTCCCGATCGTGGGGAGACGCTGAACGACTGCACGGCCGCGCCGGCGACGCCTCGGGTCGCCAGACTCGCCACCGCGATCACCGCGAGCGCCACCACCGCACCGAGTGTTCCTCGGCGGCGCGGTCCATTCGCCGCTCGAGCTCTCCTCGGATCAGCGGCTTGCTGCCGGCTGGTCATGCGACCTCCTCGCGACACCACGAGCACGGTGACTTCGAGATCGGCGCATTTCGCTCTGAGACTGAGATCTTGTCAGATTGTTGTGTTTCCGTTGATGTGCCGCGATCGCTCCGGCCGGGATCCAGCGGTTTCCGGGCCGGCTGCGCCTCACGTATTCGTCCCGACGCGCCGATAACCATGGCCGCCCGGACTCACGGCGGATACGGACGCACATATGCAGGCGGAAGCCAGCCAAGCAGAGAACGGCCACGAGCCGCGGGCGCCGCGGATCCTCATCGTTGATGACGACACCGCCGTGCGTCGGCTGGTGCGAGACGGGCTCGAACGCGAGGGATTCGAGGTGTCCGAGGCCGGCGACGGATCGGCAGTCCTCGACGACGTCGGTCGCTCTCAACCTGATCTCGTGATCCTCGACGTCAATCTTCCACGCGTGGGTGGCTTCGACATCTTGCACCGACTCCGCGAGAGCTCGACGATGCCCGTCATCTTGCTGAGCGGACGCGGCGCCGAGATCGATCGCGTGCTCGGACTCGAGTTGGGCGCCGACGATTACGTCGTGAAGCCCTTCTCGCCGAGAGAGCTCGCGTCTCGCGTTCGAGCCGTGCTTCGGCGCGTTCGCGACGAGGATCGCACCCGAGTGACCTTCGGCGAGCTCACCGTCGACACCGCGCGTCGCGCGGTCCACAAGCGCGGCGAGTTGATCGCCCTGCGCGCCAAGGAATTCGACCTGCTCGCTTTCCTTGTCGCCGCGCCCCGGCGTGTGTTCTCGCGTGAGGAGCTGCTCGAGCAAGTGTGGCGATCGATGCCGGGTTGGCAGGACCTTGCCACCGTGACCGAGCACGTTCGCCGTGTTCGCGTCAAGCTCGAAGACGATCAAGAGCACCCGAGGTGGATTCGTACGGTGAGGGGGGTCGGGTACGTGTTCGAGCCCTGAGTTCCACCGCGAGACGCAACGAGCAAGTATCTCCTTTCGGTAAGGAGCAGGCTCGTTGAAGCCCGACGGACCATGCGGTCTCCGACTGGCTCTTGGCATGCAGGCAGCAGCGACTCGGGACACCGACATCCTCCTCGGGTGCTCGAACCGAGTCATCGGCGATCGCCGGTCCGCGTGTAGCAACGGACACCCAACCATCGACAACAATGTCTCGACGGAGTTGGACGTTCGTTGCTGGATGCCCGCGCTCGCCGCCGTCGATATCTCCTCCGCAACGTCTCACGACGATGGAGAGAGTCGGATGATCTACGCGGAACAGTCCGCCGAGCGGCACAACGCGAACACGGAGCCCTTCGTCAGGCGGCTCTCGGGCGCCGACCAAACGGTCGAGGACGCCCACATCCTGATCGTCGACGACAATCCAGATGTGCTGCGCCTGACCATCCACCTGCTGGAGCGAGGCGGGTTTTGGCGCATCGACACGGCCGCAGGCGGCCGCGAGGCTCTCGCCGCGATGCGCGGGCGAACGCCCGACGTGCTCCTGCTGGACGTCCACATGCCGGACGTCGACGGCCTCGCGATGCTGCGGTCCATGTCCGTTGACGGTCGACCGCGATCGGCCACGAGCGTCCTCGCCGTGTCCGGCGACGCGTCGCCCGAGGTTCGTCGATCAATGCTGCTTCACGGCGCCGAGGACTTCGTGGTGCGACCGTGCACCGGTGCAGATCTGGTCGACCGCGTGCGTCGGCTCGCGTGCCGCACCCGGTCACTCAATAGTGCTCTCGAACGGCTGAGTCTCCTCGATGGCCTCATTCGCAACCCCGACCGGCACCGATGCCGCCGCGGACGAGAGACCTGATCAAGTCGGGTTGCGCTCCTCGGCGGTCGCGCGGCGGACCATGATGCGGCACCAGGCGCCGAGGTAGATCCGTTCTGCGTCCGCGAGCTCGTGGCGCTCGTGCGGTGTGAGCGGCGTCGTGGGGAGCGCGTCGCCCGGCTTACCGACGAAGGTGCCGTTGGTGGAGCCGAGATCCTCGACGTACCAGCGGTCGTGGTCGAGGGTCAGCTCCGCGTGACGGTGGGAGACCGATCCGTCGGCCGAGCAGTCGATCTGGGGTACGACGTTGTGGCTCTTGGAGCGACGGCCGATCAGCGCGCTCGTGCCCGCCAGCGGCACGACCGTCGGCGCGCCGCTCGTCGCGCAACCACCGGACGCCTCTTGCGCCGCGAACCAATCGGGGTCGACCCACAGCTCGGCCA
>JALYLU010000680.1 GCA_030774075.1 Actinomycetota bacterium
CCCCGGTGTATATCGGAGATTCGCTAAGGACACCGAGAGCGGAACGCCCACTCGGCGGTTTCCGCCACTCGGGCAGACGCGTGCCGTTCCGCGAACCGGCTCCGGAACAGAGACTGCTTCGCATCTGGTGCGTCGTCGCCGAGATAGATCCGAAGGCCAGGCTCGGGCCTCTGCCGCCGCAGCTTGGCGCGCGCCTTCTTCGTCTTCTTCTCCGCCACCTCATCGTAGGTGTGACGGACACCTCCGTGCGTGCGCCACCGAAACGTCTCCTTGCGGCCCTTGTCCATCCGTTCCTCATGGCTTGACGGCATCACAGTCTGACAGAGTCCGCTGGCGACGACCCACCGGTCAACACGTAGGTTGTCCGTCATGGAGGCCTTAGAAGCACTCGCGCATGGACCGGTGCACCGGTTCGCGAACTGGCCGAATACCGACGTGCCGCACTGGCGGTGCGGCGTCTACACCGTCTGGGACGATGAAACCTCGGAAGTTGTCGAGCGTGTTGTTCTTCGCCCGTGCGACAACGTCGTCGTCGGCGAGCCAAGTCGCCTCGAACTGCTCGAACAGCAACTGGGTCGTCGAAGCCCGAGATGTCGTTACCAATGACCGCACCGGCGGCGCAGGCGGCATCGAGCACAGACGCGCGCCACGTGTCGACGGAGAGGGGCACGTCGAAGCGCGCCCGCAGCGTCTCCACCGCGGGGACCACGCGGTCGAGCTCCTCGTTCTCGCCGACCTCCGGACCGGGCCCGGCCTTCACGCCGCCGATGTCGAGCACATCGGCGCCGTCGACGACGAGTTGTTCCGCCCGCCGCACGAACGCGTCGAAGTCCCAGGTCGCGCCCCGGTCGTAGAAGGAATCGGGGGTGCGGTTCAGGATCCCCATGACCGCGACCCGGTGGCGCACGTCGACGGCGCGATCACCCAGCCGGAGGGTCGGGAACGGCTCGACGGGCACGGAGGCAGGCTACTGATGCGCCCGCAGCCAACAGTGAGGCGAGGCCGAGCGCGCCGCGCCCGTCGACGGAGAACGGAACTGCGGCCCCCGCGCGCGCGACCGCCGTGATCCACGCGACGAGCAATGCGGAGGGTTGTTGCAGGAGCGGTCCGAGTCGCGGCGCAAATCCGGCGACCACCGATGCGAAGAAGCCGTACACGCCGAGGGTTGCGGCGGCGGGCGCGGCGGCGAGATTGGAGACGGGCGTGATCAGCGGAAAGGTCCCGAACACCCACAACAAGACGGGGAGGACGCCGAGCTGGGCGCCGATCGAGACCGCGAACGGCTCGCGCACGACGCGTGGACCGGGCAGGCGGGAGCCGATGGGCCGGGCGAAGACGCCGATGCCGGCGCTGGCACCACACGACAGCGCGAACCCGACAGAGTGCACGAGGAACGGATCGGCCAGGAGAAGCGCGACCACCGCGTACGCGAGCACACGCAGGGTCGACGCCGGACGGCCGCCGAGGGTTGCGACCAGTGCGATCGCGGCCATTGCCGACGCGCGCAATACGGACGGCTCGAACCGGGTCATCGCGGCGAACACGACCACGATCGCGAGCGCGGTACCGGTACGCGCCGCGAGCCGGAGACGCCGCAGCAACGGCGCGGCCAACGCCATGACGAAGGCGACGTTCTCGCCCGAGACCGCCAGCAGGTGCGAGAGGCCCGAGTCGCGGTATGCGTTGATCACCGGCGGCGGGATTCCCCGGGTGTCGCCGAGCAAGAAGCCGGCGACGAGCGCGCGCGGCGTCGGCGCGAGAGATCGTGTGCCCCGCAGCAGCACGGCCCGTATCGAGTTCGCCACCGCGAGCAGGCCGTGGGGCGCGGACAGCTCTACGACGCGGACCTCGTCGAGCCGGCCCACCGCGTGGCGCCAGCGGGCCCGATCGTCGTACACGCTTCCGCCCAGTGGTGCGAGCCGGCCCTCGAGCACGACGTGGTCGCCCGCCTCGATCACTCGCAACGCCGCGACCTCGTCGCCGGACGCCCGGGCGAGAAGGGTGCGATGCGCTCCGTGCCCGGCGTCGACCCGAATCAACACGCTTGCCTCGTAGGTGGTACCACCGGGGTCGCTCGTCGCCTCCCCGCGGATCGTCGTCTGTTCGCGCCGCTCGATCGCGGCCTGGAACGGGGAGCGCGCTTGCCCGTCGAGGGCACGGCCCATCACCGCGCATCCGAGCAGCGCGCACGCGACCGCGGCCAGGACGCCACGCAGCGGTGGGCGCGTGAACCACGCGGCGCCGAGCGCGCCCGTGCCGACGATCAAGACGCCGTTCGCCACGGCGATGCCCGATCGTTCCCCCGCGACGATGCCGGCGATCAGCGCGCCGACGAGGAAGAAGGGTCCGAGCTCCACGTCAGACCGTCACGAGCCCGCGCAGCTGCTCGAGCTTGGAGTCGCCGATGCCGCGTACGCGGCCGAGGTCGTTGACGGACCGGAACGGACCGTGCGCCTCGCGGTCCTTGATGATCGTCGCCGCGGTCGCGGGACCGATACCCGGAAGGACGTCGAGTTGTTGCGCGTTCGCAGTGTTGAGATTCACCGGGGTACCGGCCGACGGCGCGCTATCGCTCCCGGGCGAAGGCGCGCCGCTCACGGCCGCCGGATCGACTCCGGGCACGGGTGCGCCGACGCGGGGCACCGCGACCCGTGACCCGTCGGCGAGTGCCGCCGCCAGATTGAGACGAGTGAGATCGGCCTCGGCCGTCGAACCGCCGGCCGCGTCGATCGCGTCGACGACGCGCG
>JALYLU010000681.1 GCA_030774075.1 Actinomycetota bacterium
CTCCGATCCTGCGTTCGAGCCCCTCCCCGGCGCCCGCGCCGACTTCGGGCGGCTCGGCGGCGCTGTGTACCGGGTCGAGGTACCGGCCCAGTGGAACGGTCGCCTCGTGCTCTTCATGCACGGCTTCGAGGATTTCAGGCCCGAAGCAGGGATCTCGGCGCCGGATATCCGCCGGTACCTCATCGGCCGGCACTTTGCGTGGGGGGCTTCGAGTTTCAGCAGCACGTCGCTCATACCCGGCCGCGCCGCGGATGAGACCGCCGCGCTCTGGGATTACTTCGCCCGGAAGTACCGCATGCCCGCTCGGACGTACGTGACGGGACAATCCATGGGCGGCGCGGCGACTCACATCGCGGCCGAGCGGTACGCGGACCGCTTCGACGGCGCGCTGGCCCTGTGCGGCAATGCCGGGAACACAAACGGGTTGATGGGCTCGGCCGACTACATCGCGGCGGGCGCGTACGCCGCGGGCGTCACGCAGGCGGAGTTCGACGCCGGCACGGGCATCGGTGGGCTCATTCGCGACCGGATCCGTCCCGCGCTGCGCGATCCACTCGTGCACAAGCGGTTCGAAGACATCATGCTCGACCTGACGGGTGGGCCCCGCCCGTTCGACCGCGAGGGTTTCCGTGCGGAGGAGGACACGAACTGGCGACGTACAGAGCTCGCAGTCGCGTCGCGGCTGGCGCCGAACCGCGGCACGACATACCGTCTCGGCCCGCTCAGCACCGTCCCCAGTGATCAATTCAACCGCGCGGTCATCCGCCTCCCGGTCGATGACGAGTCCATGCGCGCGTTCGTCGCAGGGAACGACGTCACGGGCGCGCTCCGCATACCTCTCCTGACGCTGCACAGCACAGGAGATGGGCAGGTGCCGATCGAGCAAGCGCGGATCCTCCGGCGACGCGTCGACGCGGCCGGCAAAGCGGATCTGCTCGTCCAGCGCGTCATACGCGACCCGAGCCACTGCGGGTTCACGAGCACGGAGTGGGCGGGGGCCCTCGAAGCGCTCGTCGAGTGGGTCGAGGAGGGCGTGAAGCCGCAGGGAACCAACGTCTCGGTCGACGACCTGCGAACGCTCGACCGAACCTTCGAGCTCGCCCCGCGTCCGGGAACGCCCGAAGCCGACGCGGTCCCCGGCGCGCGCGATCGCGCCGTCCTGCGCGGCAGCCTCTCCCTCGACGGCGCGCCGTTCGACGCGCAATGGGTGGGTGCCGTCGTGCGCAGGAATGGACTCGTCACGCCGTGTCAATACACGCTGTCGTCGGTCGAGAACGGCCGCTACGAGATCACGGTGCTTGCCGACGCCGAGGCGAGCGGCTGCGGTGTGCCCGGCGCGGACATCCTGCTGTGGACGTTTGCTCGGAACAAGATGCTGCACAGCCGCGAGGCCGTGGCCTGGCCTCGGAATGGGGGGTCGGCGCGGTTCGATACGAGCTTCTCCACCTCGGCGCCCGAAGGCGCCGCACCTTCGACAGTGGAGTTCTCGGGCGCGGTCTTCCACCCGGACGGCCACCAGCTCCCGCCCGGTACGCGCGTCGAGGCGTACGTGCGCGGCACCCGATGCGGAATCGCGTCCACGCGACGCACCGGCAACTTCTCGGGGTACATCCTTGCCGTCGTCGGGCCCGACTCGGTCGCCGGATGCGAACGCGGAGCAACGCTGACCTTCCGCATCGACGGCCGGCCGGCGCCGGACACCAGCGTCAACGAACCCGCTCGCGGAGCATCGCTCGACCTGACGCTGCCGTGAGAGCGCGGGCCGCCGTTCGTCGCGGGAGAGTCACCCGATGCAGAACTCGTTGCCCTCCGGATCCTGCATGACGGCGTAGTAGTCGCTCTCATCGTCGTCGGTTCGTGTATGGGTCGCGCCCAACCCGATCAGTCGCTGTACCTCGGCGTCGACGAACGGTCGGGCCGTCGCCTTGTCGGCTCCGGGCGCGACCCGGATGTCGAGGTGCACGCGGTTCTTGGTGATCTTCGCTTCGGGCACGCGATGGAACAGCACTATGGGGCCGATGCCCAACGGGTCCTCGACAACGGCCCACGCCTCATCGCGCTCCGCGGCCGCGGCGCGTGAGAAGTCCGACCAAGTGTCGTGGCCGGCGGGCGGCCTCTGCAGTCGGTACTCGAGGACCTCGCGCCAGAACGCGGCGAGCCGGTCGGGATCGCGACAATCGATCGCGACCTGAAGCTGTCGTGCCATATCTCGACAATACGGAAAAGTGGTGCTGGGTGAGGGTCGCCGACGACGTAGCTTTGGTCCCGTGCGGATGTCGAACGCCGAGGCGATCATGTGGGCGGTCGAGAAGGACCCGGCGCTCCGATCCGACTTCTGCAACCTGACGATCTTCGACCGTCGTCCCTCCGACGATCGCGTCCGGGCAACCATGCAGCGAGCGCTCGATGCCATCCCCCGCCTCGGACAACGAGTGATCGGCGCGCCGCTGCGGATCGTGCCCCCGGCGTTCGCCGACGACCCGACCCTCGATCTCGACGCCCATGTGCGCGTGGTCGCGGTGCCGGCGCCGGGCGACGACCGGGCGCTGCTCGACCTGTGCGGCGCGCTCGCCGAGCAACCCCTCGACCGAGCCCGTCCGCTGTGGGAATTCACGATCATCGAAGGCCTCACCGGTGGGCGGGCCGCGATGCTCCAGAAGATCCACCACACCGTCACCGACGGGGTCGGCGGCCTGAAGCTCTCGATCGCGATGGTCGACCTCGAGCGAGATCCCGAGCCGAAGG
>JALYLU010000682.1:0-1986 GCA_030774075.1 Actinomycetota bacterium
CCGTGCCGTCCCGGTAGAGAATCAGCGCACCCGGACACGTCGCCATCCCGGCGATGCTAAGGCCCGTTGACCAACCGGCCGATAGGTCGATCGTGCGCGCGTCTCTGCGCGGCCATGCTTCCCGCTCGGTCGCGCGAGGCGCGCGCCTTTCGTTCGCCGAGCGGAACGCGGGACCGGGGCATCGGGCTAGGGAGGGACACCCCGGCCCCCGCGCTCGCTTCGCGCGCATGAACCGACGCGCGAGATGGGCACGTCGGCGCGGCGGCTGTCCGTCGAAAGGCGACCGTCGCGCCGACGCACTTCTTAGGTGACCGCCTGGTGCAGGGTGACGACTGCGGTTGTGTCGGTGAGCGCCGAGTCGGTGCGTGTGTAGCCGCGCACGCCGAGCTGGTTCTTCGCGAAGAACGCTTCTTGCGACGTTTGGAGTTGCAAGCCGCCGACTTCACGGGCGACGAAGTAGGACATGTCGCCGTAGGCGAGCACCTTCGCGTCGGAGCCCATCGCGCTCACGTTGCTGCTGACCCAGATGGGACGGCCCATGAACGTGTCCGGGGTGCCGTCGACCAGCCCGACCGTCGGAGAGGGGCTCCAAAGGAACGGCCCGATGGTGCCGCCACCGTCGGAGCGCAGTTTGCGCATCGTCGCCGCGGTCGCGTCGTTCGTGAGCCATTCGCCGACCGCCCGGTAACGGGAGTTGACCGCGTATTGCACGTCGATCAGCTTCTCGACGATCGCGCCGGCGGGCCCGAGAATCAGACTGCCGCCGGTTGCGACCGTGCCCGACGCGCCGACACCGCCGGCGGTCATCACACCTTGCGGCTGGTTCGATCCCGTCCCGACGACCCACCATTGCTCTTCGAGCTTCGCGACGCTGACCGCGATCGTCTGGCTTACCCAGCCCAACACGTCGACGCCCGAATCGGTGATGAGGTCGTTGCCGATCGCGGCGAGCTCACCGGCCGGGTAGGCGTGCAGCACCTTCGATGCCATGGTCGGGTCGGTGCCGGCGAACGTCGTGTCCTGGTTCGCGATTTGGGTTGCGGCGCCTTGCGACCCGACCGGGATCGCGAGGGGCGCGCCTGTCGGCGTGTCCAGGATCGTCATGCGAGTCGACCGCATGATGTTCGCGGACTGCATCACTTGGAAGATCGTCTGGCTAACCAGCGACGGGATGGTGAGCGAACCACCACTTGCGCCCGTGTCGGCGAAGATGCCCGACCGGCGCGCGAAGTCGTCGCCGCGCGCACCATCCCGGTAGGCGTTGCTCACATACGACGCGCGTCGGAGGTCGATGTTGATCTCCCGGGTGCGGCCGGAGAGGAAGTCGGCGAGTATCCGCTTCTCCCGGCTGCGGGCATCGTTGTATTCGCTCGGCGTCGACACTCGGCGGAGCTCTTCGTTGACGTTCTCGAGCTCACGTTTCGCTTCGTCGGACTCCAAGAGCGCCTGACGCTCGATGTCGAGCCGCGTGATTTCGCTAGCGACCGCATCGAATGACCGGTTCTCTTCGCCGGTCAGACCCCGCCCTTGGCTCGTCGCCCGGTCCAGGAGCTCCTTGCCCCGATTCCAGACGCGCAGACGCTGCGCGTTCAAGTCCTTTACCTGGTCTTCAATACTCATGATTGTCCTTCGTGATTGGCGAGCCGTCGGCGGCCCGCTCGAGCGATATCCACTGTGCGTAGCGGTCGTCCACTACTTGACGACCGCGCGAGTTGTCCCTGCCGGCGAGCTCGCGGACGATGTACGACCGCCTTCTTTCCTCGGAGGCCGTGAGCTTCCGATCGGTGCTCGTCAATGCCGACAGTTCGAGATAGAGCTCATCAGTGCTGGTGACGGTCATGCACACCTCCGAGCGCGGGGATTCGGGGCCAAGCGTGCGAACATCGACCGGACGGGCGGAGCCATCATCCGGGATCGTTCCCAATGCTGCGCCAGGTGTCGGAGACGTTGCCTGACGTTCACCTCAGGCCGCTCGGAGAGATCGAC
>JALYLU010000682.1:1996-2742 GCA_030774075.1 Actinomycetota bacterium
GTCCAAATCGTAGCGCAAGTCAGACCCTATTCATCGTTGAAGTCCTCCGGCTCGATCGCATCGAACGGCCCTCGCGCACTTCCGTCGTTGCGTCGCTCTACGAGAACCGCGACGAACTCCGCCGACGCGGCGGCGAGCGCCGCGATGTAGTCCCCCGGCCGGTCGGCGATCTCCGCCTTAGCGGTCGCGGCTCGCGACTCCAGTCGGGCCAAGACAACCTCAACCTCTTCGTCGGTGAGCATGGTCGGGTACGGCCACTCAAAGTCCTTGGGGTCGATCATTTCGGGTTCCCTTCTCCAAACGCGCCTTCCAGACGCTCGATTTCGACCTCAACGTCGTCGAGCATGACGAACAGGACGTCGTCGGCCATATCTAACAGCCAAAGCAGCTCGAGGTCGTCGCGCTCCCTTTGCAGCCGGCGCAGACGCCAGCCCTTCTCGCCCTCGCTCGCCAGCGCGACGATCCGGATATTGCAACGTGCGACACCCACGCGGGTGATGACGGCTTTGGCGTGCGCCTCCAGCGACCCGAGCTCCGCGTACGCGTACCCGACGACCCGGTTCGGAACGAAATACATCGGCCGGCCACCGCCGACCGACACCGGGACCGGGGGACCGACATAGAGACCGTCGAGCGTGTAGTCCGGGCTGTCGAATTCGACCGGCGCGTCGAAGGGAAGAACGTCATAGGGCACTGAGCATCACCAAACCTGGGACGTCCGATAACCGGGCCGCGCGGTCGGCGAC
>JALYLU010000683.1 GCA_030774075.1 Actinomycetota bacterium
GGCGCGCGAGCTGCGCGAGGGTGGCGCGGCCGTAGAAGCATCCGGCGTCGTCGCCCCCGACGAGCGCAACGCCGTCGTCGCCGATCGTCAACGTGTAGCCCTGCGGTGGGAGCGACGCGTCGACGTGCTCGGTCAGGGTGGTGTTCGTGGTGAGGCGATTCTCGAGGTCGACGAACCTCGGCTGCGGCAACAGGTTCACGACAAGGCCTTGCGATACACGAAGTAGACGCTGCTGACCCGGCCGCCCAGCCGCGCGTACGGGACGATTGGCCCGACCCACGTGACTTCGATGCTCGAGCGACCCCGCGCGCGAAGTTCGTGGAGCGCGCCGACGAGGGCGGGAGCGCCGGCGCCGCGACCGATGACGTCGGGACGGGCCGCAACCGGACCGAGAAAGCCCGCACGATTGACCTCGAACGCGCAAAACGCGCTGATGCCTTCGTCATCGCGCGCGATGACGAGGTTTCCCTTGTCGAGCGCTCGCAGCACCTCGGCCTTCCAGTTCGGCCAGTGCTTCGCCATGAACGTCGCGACCTCGTCACGATCGCAGAGCGCCGCCAGCATGTGGGCACCGGAATCGTCGGTGATCGTCGCAAGATCGATCGTCATATCGAAGTTCGTCTCGACGCGCGTGTAGTGATGGCGCTCGAACAGGCAGAGCAGGGCAGTCTCGGTGCTCGGCACGCCCGGCCACAGGAAGAAGGGTGCGTCGGCACCGGTCGTGATCGACGCGTGCCCGGCCGCGCGCGCGTCGGCATGCGCCGCGCGCAAGAGCGCGTGTCCGTGGCCCCGGCCTCGAGCCTCCGGATCGACGACGAGAAGCCGCAGGTAGGCGCCGTCGTCGCCTTCGACCGTCGCGACCACCCCGACGGCGGGATCACCGCGAACGACGGCGGGTTGCTCGGGCGTGAACAGCGTGCCGTCGAGCTCGTCGACCGAGGGGAAGTCGGGCACACCCCGCCGGCAGAGCTCCGCAATCGCCTCGAGGGCCGAGCGGTCGAGCTCGGGCAGCTCCGTCACGATCCGACCGTATCTTGCATCGACGCGACTAGGGCGAGCTGCGCGCGAGCGCGGTAGGTTTCGTGTCTTGTTTCGACCTCCGGGCGTTGCGCCAAGCCCATCCCCCCGCCTCGAGGACACGATCTGGCTAAGTGACGGTCGACGACTCGGTTATGCCGAGTTCGGCGATCCTGGGGGACCGTTGGTGTTGTGGTTCCACGGGTCGCCCGGAGCCCGACGACAGGTCCCGCCCGCCGGACGCGACGCCGCCGAGCACCTTGGTTTGCGGGTCGTGTGCGTGGAGCGGCCCGGAGTCGGGGACTCAACCGACCACGCCTATCACCAACTCCGCGACTGGGCGGCCGACGTCGCGGTTGTGGCCGACCACCTCGGCCACGACCGCTTCATGGTCGTCGGGCTCTCGGGCGGCGGACCGTACGCGCTCGCATCTGCACACGAACTGCCCGACCGCGTCGTCGCGGTCGGGCTGCTCGGCTCGTTGGTTCCGACCGCGGGTGCGGACGCGACCGCCGGAGGCATCGTCGCGTTGAGCCAACGGTTCAACGGCCTGCTCCGCCGGTTGCGCCGCCCAATCGGTCTGGGTATGTGGGGCTTCGTCCGGGCGATGAACCCCCTCTCCCATCTCCTTGTTCAAGCGTTCGCTCGCCTGATGCCCGAAGGCGATCGCAGGGTGCTCAGCGACCCGGCCGTCGAGGCCATGTTCGTCGACGATCTGACCAACTCGAGCAAGTGTCAGTTCCAGGCGTTCGTCAACGACTTCATCTTGATCGGTCAGCCGTGGGGATTCCGCCTCGCGGATGTGAAAGTCCCGGTGCGGTGGTGGCACGGCGACTCGGATCCCTTCGTCCCTCTCGAGCAGGCACGGCGCGCCGCCGAACTGCTCCCCGACGTCGAACTCACGGTGCGCCCGGGAGAGAGCCACCTCGGGGACTTCGCCGCGGCCGACGAGGTGCTCGCAACCCTGGCGCACGTTTGGCGGGACAAGTCCTGACGTCATGACCGGGCCCACGCCCTCGAGAAACAGGGGCGTAGGCTCAATCTGCTTGTGATGGATCCGCGACACTTCATGAGAGTGAAGGTGGGAGATGTCGAGGGCGCAGGTCAACGGGATCGGCTTGTGGTCTGAGACCTTGGGAACGTCAGGGTCGCCGGTGGTGCTGGTCCATGGTTCGTGGGGCGATCATCACAACTGGGACTTGGTGGCGCCCCGGCTCGCCGAGACGCCATCATCTCGCTGCGATTGGCCGTCGATCGGCCAGAACTCATCCGCTCGCTGGTCGTTCACGAGCCGCCGCTCGTGGGCGTCATCGCCGACGACCCGGCGATGACGTCGATCCTGGCGGCGTTCGATGAATGCGCCGGTGGCGTTTTGCAGCTCCTCGAGGCGGGTGATATGGCGGGAGGCGCTCGACAGTTCGTCGAGGAGGTGGCACTCGGACCGGGAGCGTGGGACCAACTCCCACCGCAGGCGCAGCAGACTTTCGTCGCCAATGCCCCGACGTGGCTTGACGAGATGAGAGATCCCGACTTCTTGACCCTCGACCTTGCGACGCTCAAGAGCTTCGACCGCCCAACGCTCGTCACCAAAGGCGACGCGAGTCCTCCGATGTTCTCGCCGATCGCCGACCGCGTCGCAGACGCGATCTCAAGTGCATCTCGATACACCTTCGCCGGCGCCGGTCACGTACCCCACATGAGCCATCC
>JALYLU010000684.1 GCA_030774075.1 Actinomycetota bacterium
ACCTCGACCACCGTCGCCGACACGACGAGCACCGATGTCGGCGACGACCACGACGTCGGCAGCCACCAGGGGGGACCGGAGCGGCAGCGGTTCCGTGACCGATGACAGGGGACACGGCGGTACCGACTGACCGAGCCCTGGATGCGACGGCGGCGAGCCCGCTAAGGTCGACCCGTCGTCGTCAGCAGGAGGTTGTCCGTGAAGAAGCTTCTATTGCTCCTCGTGCTCGTCGCGCTCGGTGCGGTGATCGCCAAGAAGGTGCGCGAAGCCTGAGCACTCGAGGCCTGAGCATTCGGGCGTGTGTGAGGTGTCCAAGACACTCCTCACACACGCCCATTTGCGCGGGCCCGTTTACGCGGCAGACGCGCGCTTGCGGAGCCATACGTAGACGGCGACGGCCGTGCCCGCCGCGATCGCGACGCCGCCGGCCGCGAGGGTTGGGCCTTTCGGTGGGACCGGCACGCGATCGCGCAGCCGGACCGGTCTCTGGAAGTACAGGACCTCCCACTCGCGTTCGCGCGCGACGCGCGCCAGCTCGCGATCAGGATTGACCGCGATCGGGTGTCCGACCAGCTCGAGCATGGGGAGATCGGTGATCGAGTCGGAGTAGGCGTACGACGATGCCAGATCGAGCCGCTCGGCGACCGCCATCTCGCGCATGGCATCTGCCTTGTGTGACGCGTACGCATAGAACTCGAGCTCGCCCGTATAGCGGCCTGTTTCGTCCAGACGGGCGCGCGTCGCAATGACGTCGTCGACACCGAGATACTCACCGATCGGCTCGACGGTCTCCGCGGGCGACGACGACACGATCACGGTCTTGCGCCCGGCCTTGCGGTGTTCTTCGATCAGGTCGAGCGCTTCCGCGTAGATGATCGGCGTGAGCACCACGTCGAGCGTTTCCCGTACGAGCTCCTTGACATGTTGCTGGTCCCATCCCTTGGTCAACGCGAGCATTGCTTCGCGCATGCGTTCCATCTTGTTGTCGTCGGCTCCGACGAGGAGATAGACGACCTGCGCGTAGAGGCCGCGCACGATGGTGCGCTTCGAGATCAAGCCGCCGCGATAGAACGTTCCGCCCAACGCCATGACGGAGCTGGTTGCGATCACGGTCTTGTCGAGGTCGAAGAATGCAGCCTCCACGAACGCGAAGCCTACGTTCTCCCTCGCCGTCGTTCCCCTTGACGTTCGGCCGATGCCCACCTAGCGTGCACGTCGGCTTCCCCCTTTGCTTCCCCGTCGTGTTGTCGTGCGCCGCGAGCTGTGCCTCGGTGCGCCCCGACGTGGGGAGACTTCCATGCTCGTGTGCTTCTGGTCGCCCAAGGGCGGCTCCGGCACTTCGGTGATCGCGGCCGCGGCCGCGCTCGTACTCGCGCGCGAGACCGATGCGCGCATCGTCGATCTCTCGGGCGACCAGCCGGCGGTGCTCGGGCTCGCACACGAGCCCGTCCCCGGATTGCTGGATTGGATGCGTGCGGGGCCGGGCCGCGCCCACGGACGCACTCGAGCATCTGACGGTCGACGTCGCGCCCCGGCTGGCCCTCCTGCCCGCGGGCGAGGCCCACGGTCAGCCCGCGGCACCGGAAGCCGGAGCGGCCCTCGCGGTCGCGCTCGATGCCGACCCGCGGCCTGCAGCCTGCGACCTCGGCCGGCTCGACGATCCGGCGGTGCGCGCCTTCGCCGAGGTGGCGGGGACCGGCATCGTGGTGGTGCGGGGTTGTTACCTCGGCCTGCGGCGGGCCGTCCGTCATCCGGCCATCACTGAGGCGGTCGGGGCAATCCTGATCGACGAGCACGGCCGGTCGCTGGGCAAGCCCGATGTCGAGGACGTGCTCGGGCTTCCCGTGCTCGCGACGATCGCCGCGCGCACGTCGATCGCGCGTGCAGTCGACGCGGGTGTGCTCCCGACCCGACTACCGGACAGTTTGGGTCGTCCCCTGCACCATGCGCTGCTCCGGATCGGTTGCTTCGGCGACGAGCAGGCCGCATGAACCGGTCGCTTCGTGACGCCGAACCTCACAATCCGGTGCGGCGCGATCCGGTGCTCCGGGAGACGTTGCACCGTCGCCTGCTCGACGCGCCCTTCGATCCGGCGATGCTCGAGCGTCCCGAGCTCCGCGCGCGACTCGCGCGGATTTTGCGCGAGGAAGCTCCGTTGCTCGCCGGCGCAACGGCCGACGTCGTGCTCGACGAGTTGGTCTACGACGTCGGAGGGCTCGGCCCGCTCGAACCCTTGCTCGACGATGCGTCGATCACCGAGATCATGGTGAACGGCGCCGACCGCGTGTTCATCGAACGCGAGGGCAGGGTCGTGCCGGTGGTGTGCGAGATCGACGCGCCGACGATCGTGCGGCTCGTTGAGCGCGTCGTCGCGCCGCTCGGGCTGCGTCTCGATCGCGCGTCGCCGATGGTCGACGCCCGGCTCGCCGACGGCTCGCGCCTGCATGCCGTGCTTCCGCCGCTCGCCCCCGACGGTCCGTGCCTCTCGATCCGCCGGTTCGGTGCGGACGCCGTGCCGCTCGCGGCGTTCGGGCTCGAGCCCGAGGCCGGCGCCTTCTTCGACGCGATGGTCCGGGCCGGATGGAACCTCGTCGTGTCGGGCGCGACGAGCTCGGGCAAGACGACGTGCTGCAACGCGCTCGCCCGGGCGATCGATCCCGCGGAACGGATCGTCACGATCGAGGAGACGGCCGAGCTGCGG
>JALYLU010000685.1 GCA_030774075.1 Actinomycetota bacterium
CTTCCGGCCCGACCACCGGGCCGGAAGCACCCGGCCCTAATCAGTGGACCGTGAAGGTGCCCTTCATTCCCGCGGCGGCATGCCCAGGCACGGTGCAGAGGTAGGGGTAGTTGCCCTTCTTCTTGAACGTGATCACGAGCCTCGCTGTCTTGCCCGGCTGGAGCAGCGGCGTCGTCTTGCCGCCGATTGTGAAGTCGTGGACGAGGTGGCCGGCGTTCGTGACGACGAACGTGACTTTGCCGGGCTTCGCCAGCGTCTTTGTAGAGAGCTTGAAGTACATCTCGCCGGCCTTGACGGAGACGGTCGTGGTCGCGGTGCGCTGTGCGCTGGCCGCTGCTGTGAGCGGGACGACCGCGAGCGCGACGATGGTGCTGACTGCGGCGAGGAGAAGTTGAGTGTTGCGCTTCATGCGGATCCTTTCTTGGCAGGTCTATGAAACCGAGTAGGCGATGAGCTGGAAGTGGGGGTTCTTGTCGAACCCCGTCGTGCCGGCGCCGACGAGCAGCGTGTCGCCGTCGATCGCGGGGAAGGAATTGATGCCGGCTGGTGCTTTCGTCGTCCAGAGTGTCTTGCCGGTCTGTGTGTCGAAGGCGTAGACCGTGCCCGCGTAGGTGCTGGTGAAGACGACGTCGTTGGCGACCGTGGCCGCGCCGAAGTCCATGGACGGCAGCTTCCGCTGCCAGAGAAGCTTGCCGGTCGCGGCGTCGACTGCGGTGAGGCCGCCCCGGCCGGTTTTGAAGTTGGGGTTGTACCCGGCGGCGAGGCCGCTTGCGCCGGCGCGAATCCCAAAGTCGAGCCAGGGGATGAAGAGGCGGTTGGCGGCGAGCGCCATCGGTGTCTCGACGCCGCCGTAGGCACCCGGGAAGATGGTGATGGGCTTGCTCGGCAGTGGCCCGGTGTCGTTCTGGTGCTTGCCCACGGAGACCGTCCAGAGACGCCTGCCGTTGTCGGCGCGGTAGGCGTAGGCCTTGCCCATCTTGCCGGCGACCAGCGCGACCTCGGTCTGGACGCCCTGGACCGGGAGGGTCGTGATGATCGCCGGGATCATCAGGTCGTAGTCGCGCACGTCGTGCGGGAGGGCCTGGCGGTACCAGAGAAGCTTTCCGGTCTGGCCGTTGAGGACGACGAGCGAGTTGGTGTAGAGGTTCGGGCCCGGCCTGCTCGACCCGTCCGGGTACTTCGGCGTGCCGTACAGGGGTGCCGGGTTGGCGACGGAGAGGAAGACGCGCCCCTGGCTGTCGACGGACGGCGGGTACCAGATTCCGCCGCCGCTATTGACTTTGGCGTTGCCCCACAGCTTGGCGCCGTCGGAGATCGTGTTGAATTTCCACTTCGGCTTGCCGGTGGCGGCATCGAGCGCCCAGACGACGCCGAGCGCACCGCCCTTGTAGAACGAAGAGATTCCGTTGCCGGGCATGGTGCTGATCACGACGGTGTTGTCGTAGAGCTGAGGGGCCATGTCGATGCCCTCGCGGTCGTTGCCGATCAGCTTGCGACTCCAGAGCAGCTTTCCGGTCTGGCCATCGAGCGCGAAGGCGTTCGTCTCGGTTGCGCCGTAGATGCGGCCCCAACCGTAGGCGACCCCGTTGGGTCCGATGCTCGGCTTGTTGAATGCGTGTCGCCACTCGACCTTGCCCGTCGATCGGTTGAGCGCGTAGACGTTGGAGTTCAGGTCCTGGAGATAGACCGTGCCGTTGAGGACGATCGGCGTTGACGAGAAGTCACCGAAGGCGCTCGCGCCCTTGAAGGCGAAGCGCCACTTCACCTTCAGCTTCGCGACCGTCCGCGAGTTGATCGACGTCTGGGTGGTTGCGCGAGTGTTCGCGAGGTCGTAGTTGTGCGCAGGCCACGCCCCGGCGTTCTCCGCCCACTCGGGCGGCGGCTGGCCGGCTGCAGATGCGTTGTCAGCTGCCGACGCGCCTGTCGAACCCGCGAGGGCAACCACCGCCACGAGAGCGCCGGCAAAGGCGAGCGCAACGTTTCGCCGCCAACCCGTTCGGACTCCGTTCGCCTTTGCCATGAGAGCGTCGAAGTCGGTAAGAGCCAGGGTCTTCATCGCAGTTTCCTTTCGTCATTCGGCATGTGGGAGGGAGGACATGGATCGACCCGATGATCACGACGAAGGTCGATCCGCCAGACTTGGGACTCGATTCGATCGGACACAGCTGCGCTCACAACAAGACTCCTTCGGTTGTCAGGCGGCGAGGTTGCCGCCGCCCGGGTGGTGGCTGATGAAGCGCGCGAGTTGCCACTGCAACTCGGCGATCGTGCGTCGGCGGCGCCGGAGCTCGAGCTCGTCCGTGCCGGTTCGCTCGAGACGCTGAAGCTCCGCGACGCCCGCGCGGATCTGGGCGAGGAGACGGTCGGCGTGATCTGCCATCAGGCTGCGCGCTCCAGCGCGGGATCCGGCTCGACTGCCGGCTCGACTGCCGGTTCGATTGCGAGCTGCGGGAGGCGACGGTCGAACGATCTCGGGAAGGCCCAGGTGCGGCGGCCGAACAGTTCGAGCACGGCGGGCATCAAGATGCTGCGGATGACGATCGCGTCGAGGAACACTGCCGTCGCCATCGCGATGCCGAACAGCTTGAGGTCGCGGTCGGGGCCGGCTGCGAAGGAGATGAAGACGGCGACCATCACGGCCGCGGCGGCGGTGATGACGCGGCCGGTGCTGGCAACGCC
>JALYLU010000686.1 GCA_030774075.1 Actinomycetota bacterium
GGCTTGCCCACGCCGCACGACAACCCCACAGGGGTGCACGCGACAACCAGCCGCACCAGTCACCACCTCACAGCCAACCGATCGGTGGATCCGGGCTTATGCGTTCACCTCGTTCCCGCGTTCGGGTCGCAGCGACTCGCCACAATCGCTCCCCTCGACGTTCAGCACATCGTCAACGAGATGGCCGCCCGCCTGGCGCCGGCAACCGTCCGCACGAACTACGGCGTACTACGCGCAGTCATGAACGCTGCCGTCGACGACAGCCGGATCGCCCGAAGCCCATGCCGACGAATCGCGCTGCCGCGGAGCGGCGACACGCCGCGCCACGCACTGGAACCCGCGGAGCTCCACCGCCTCGCGGCCGCGATGCCTCGCGAGTACCGCGCAATCGTCTACGTCGGCGGGGTGCTCGGCCTGCGATGGTCGGAGATCGCCGGTCTTCGGGTTGGGCGCGTCAACATCCTCGGACGTTCCCTCGAGGTCGCTGAGGCGATCAAGTACGTGAGCGGCCGGCTCGTCGTGGACGGGTTGGTGAAGTCCAAGGCATCGCGGCGCGTGCTCGGACTTCCCGACGAGCTCGCCACGATCCTCGCCGAGCACCTCGCGCAACAACGCCTCACCGGAGCAGACGCCGAAGAGTTGGTCTTCTCCTCACCGCGCGGCGGCCCCCTCAACTACCAGAACTTCATGCTCAGGATGTGGAAGCCCGCGGCAACCGCCGCAGACCTCGAAGGCGTCACCGCGCACGACCTCCGGCACAGCGCCGCCACCTATCTCGACGCGGTCGGCGCACCGGAGCAGCTCATGCGCCGACGCCTCGGCCACGGCTCGAGCGACATCACCCGACGCGTCTACGTCCACGTCCTCGACGAGACAGATCAGCGAATCACACGCGCCCTCGGCAAGCTCGTCTGGAAACCGACGGTCGGGCAACGGGCGCGCAACGAGCGCGCCGGTTCGTAGTGGCACGTTTGTGGCACGCGGATGGCACGAGGCAGAGGCGTCGGACCGACGAAGGGAAGCCGCATAGGGCGTGACCTGCGACTTCGGAAAGTGGAGGTGAGCGGACTCGAACCGCCGACTTCTACGTTGCGAACGTAGACACGCCGCCCTTGTGACCTGCTCCATCGCGGCGCCTTCGCTCGTGACCTGCGAAAACACTGCTCGGTAGTTCGCGACGCTCCTCGTCGCTTTTCGGAGTCCCGCGGACTTTTCGCGGACTGGCGCTACGCGGCGGACTGGACGGCGGGCGCGAGAGCAGCGGGATCGATCGTCACGCGCTCGGGGATCGTGATGACGATCGGCTTGGCGCCATCGAGCAGTTGCTTCGCGTTGACGAGCGTGATCCCAACCAGCTTGCCGGCGCCGTCGTAGCGAAGGGCATGGCCTTCGGGGGACTCGTCGAAGTCGACCGCCTGACTCGGGTCCCCGACATGCAGGTACAACACGTCCGCCTCCGCGTCGTAGCGGACGCGGTCAAAGGTCGTGTGGCCAACAGTGATGCTCATGGCATTGATCTCCGAGCGAACGCGGTCACGATCCATCCTCGTCCGGTCGCCTCATAGCGTACGACAACCTTCAGCCACCGGCTCGGCCCCACCCTCTCCCCGTAGAACCACTCCTCGCCCAGCGTTCGGCCCGGCCGGCGCCGGGAGGGCGCCCGGACGGTCTCGAGGACTTCGTTCCGGTAAAGCGCCAGCTCCGGGTGTCCGTCCGCGATGTGTGCCCAGCGCTCCCCGGTCAGGTCGACATTTCGACCGTCCGGGTCGACCACCGTGGCCAGGATCTCTTCGGGCATCGATTGGACACGCTAACGGCGAGGGTCCCGGCATCACTCCCGTCGCCGTCCCAACGGGCGCAGTCCCGCGGCCGGCGCCGCGCCGGGAGTCATCCCGGGAGTCATCCCGGGGAGTGGCACGGCGCATCACGAACGTCCCGCGCCGCTCCTGCGCGAAAAAATCCGGAGCGGGAGTGATTCCGGGAGTCATCCCGGGACTAATCCCGGGACTAATGCAGCGCATCGTGAGCACCCCAATCCGTGTTTGCCCAGGGGTGCCGAATGGGATTCGAACTCTTCGCCGCGTTGGAGCGGGACTGGCAGGTCGTCGCCACCAGCTCGGAGGCGGATGCGGCGCTCCAGTCGTGGGCGACCGACCCTGTCCTCGGCGATCTGCACAGTGTTGGGGAAATCCTCGAGCGCACACGCCCCGGCACCGATCGGGCCGCCTCTGACTCCGTGCTCGGTGCGCTGATGCGTCGAGCGCCTCGTGACGAGATTGCAGCTCGCGCCGCGTTGCAGGCCCTATCTCCAGGGCTCATCAACGTCGCCCGCCGGATGGGTGCCGCCCGGGATCCCGACGTTGCGGCCGAGGTGATCGCCGTCGCCCTGGCGAGGATCAAGTGCTACCCGCACGAGCGTCGGCCTCGAGCCGTCGCCGCCAACGTGGTCCTCGATGTCCTGCACGCCCTCTGGCAAGGCCGTTCGTCCATCGGTCGCGAGACCGTCACGCCGTCCGAAGAGCTCTACCGAGTCGTCGAGCCCGAGACGGCCGAACGGAGCCGACCGGACGCGCGCGAGGTGCTCGAGGTCGCAGCAAGTTCCGGTCGCTTGCCCGCCGGACAGCTTCAGCTCGTCTTCGACGCGGTCCTCGACCAAGTGCCCGTATCCGCGGCAGCCG
>JALYLU010000687.1:0-1933 GCA_030774075.1 Actinomycetota bacterium
GCCGTGTAAGCGTGCGGACGAGCGGAGCCAGGATGGCGCAGCGAGGGAGCCGTGTAAGCGTGCGGACGAGCGGAGCCAGGATGGCGCAGCGAGGGAGAGCGTCAGGCCGAGTCCCGGGCGAGGCCGTCGAGGATGTCGGCCTCGGAGACGAGCAGCGAGTCGAAGCCCCACAGGCGCATGACGCCGACGACGACGACGGCACCGCCGACGATGACGTCGACCCGCCCCGGCTCGAGCCCCGGATTGTGCCGCCGGCGGTCGGCGGGCTCGGTCGCGAGGGTCCGGAAGACCTCCTCGGCCGCGGCCCGGGTGAGGCGGAAATGGTCGATGAGATCGCTCCGCGCCGCGTCGACGCCGAGGTCGACCGCCGCCAGGGTCCACACAGTGCCGGCGGTGCCGACGAGCGTCGCCGCCCGCCGAGCGGCCGGCAACATTCGGCCGACGTCGGCAAGTTGGTCGCGCACGACGGAGACGGCTTGGCTCAGCTCCTCGGCAGTCGGCGGATCGGAGTGGAGGTACTGCTCGGTCAGCCGCACGCAGCCGACATCGATCGAGCACAGGCCCTCGGGCTCGTCAGAACCGACGATGAGCTCGGTCGAACCACCGCCCACGTCCACGACCAGGTAGGGACCGGGTTCGGTCAGGCTCGCAGTCGCCCCGAGGAATTCAAGCCGCGCCTCCGCGTCACCGTCGAGCAGCTCGGGCCGCGCACCCAGCACGCGTTCGGCCGGGTCGAACAGCTCGTCACGATTGCCTGCGTCTCGGGACGCGCTCGTCGCCGTCGCGCGGACGCGCTCGACGCCGAGATCGTCGATGACGCCCCGGAACTCGCGCAGCACCGCGAGCGTGCGCGCGATCGCGTCCGGATGCAGCGCGCGATCACGATCCACGCCTTGGCCCAGACGCGTGATGCGGGTCCGCCGATCAACGGGCACGAGCTTGGCGTCGCGGCCCCGTCCTTCGATATCGGCGACGAGCAGTCGCGTCGAGTTCGTTCCCATGTCGACGGCGGCGACGCGCGTCATTGCAGGTTCTGCTCGACCCAGCGGCCCACGGGATCGTCACCTCCCGCGAGGTGATACGCGAGGTGGGCGTGGAGGCACTTCACGCCGCGCCCGGTGCCGCCGACACCTCCACTCGGACGCGGTCCGACGTGATCGGAGGCGAGCGCGGCATCGCGCTCGCGGGCGTATCGTTCGTGTGCGGAACCGAGAGCGCCGGGAGCAACGGCGGCTTCGGCAGCGCGCACGCCCCCGGCTGACTCGAGCCGCGCCACCCGCAACGAGAGCTTCGGATCCACGAGCCAGTAGCGCGTCGGCATGGGCGTGCCGTCGTCGAGCACCGGCGCGTTTCGGATCACGACCGGGTCGCCCTGCGCGTTGCGCACGACGACCTCGAACCCGGCGCGCGGTACCCGGCCGAGCAGCTGCGTGAGCGCCGCCACGTCACGGTCATCGGGCGAGTCATCCGGCGAATCGGCCGCCGGCGAGCCTGCGGTCGGCGTGTCGGTCGGCACGACGCAAGTCTACGGAAGGCAGATCCGCCACGGTCCACCGAAGCCGGCGAGGGAATGCCGGTCAGGGAAGAGTCGTGCTGCTCGTCCCGGACGGCGTCGCCCCGCCCGGCACGACCTCGTACACCTGCTCACCGGGAAGCATACGGTGGAACTGTTCGCGGGCCATCCGCTCGATCTCCGGCCGCGTCTGCAGCAGCCTGGCCTGCGCCTGGAGCTCGTCGTTCTGCTCGCGGAGAACGTCGACGTCATGGTGCGCGGTCGACACCTGCCGGCGTTGCGCGAGATACGAACGCGTCGGAAACACGAAGACGAACAAGATCGCGACGAGCGCGAGCGCGAGGAGCGCGAGCCGGGCGCGGGCACCGCGGGTCATCCGCGCGCCTTCCGCTCGAGGGCATGGTGGCCGAGGTACTCGGC
>JALYLU010000687.1:1943-2669 GCA_030774075.1 Actinomycetota bacterium
GTACTCGGCGGATTCGCCCAACTCCTGCTCGATCCGCAGCAGCTGGTTGTACTTCGCGACGCGGTCACTGCGCGCGGGCGCGCCGGCCTTGATCTGGCCGCAATTCGTCGCGACCGCGAGGTCGGCGATCGTCGAGTCCTCGGTCTCACCGCTGCGGTGCGACATCACGCACGTGTAGCCGCCTCGCGCGGCGAGATGCATCGTGTCGAGCGTCGCGGTGAGCGAGGCGATCTGGTTGACCTTGATGAGGATCGAGTTCGCGACCCCGGCGTCGATGCCGCGCCGGAGCCGCTCGGAATTGGTGACGAAGACGTCGTCGCCTACCAGTTGCACCTCACCCGCGAGTCGCCGCGTGAGCGTGGCCCATCCTTCCCAATCGTCCTCGGCCATGCCGTCCTCGATCGAGACGATCGGATGACGCCCGCACAACTCCGCGAGGTAGTCGCCGAACTCGGTGCTCGTGAACCTGCGCTTCTCGCCGGCCAACACGTAGCCGCCGGCGTCGAAGAGCTCCGACGCGGCGACGTCGAGGCCCAGCGCGATCTCGGTGCCCGGCTGGTAGCCGGCGCGCTCGATCGCGACGACCAAGAGCTTCAAGGCCTCTTCGTTCGACGGCAGGTCGGGCGCGAACCCGCCCTCGTCACCGAGGCCGGTCGCGAGGCCGCGCTCCCGCAGCAGCCCGCGCAGCGCGTGATATGTCTCGACACCCCACCGCAACGCCTCGGA
>JALYLU010000688.1 GCA_030774075.1 Actinomycetota bacterium
GTACCGGAGGGCGTGTCACGACAGGCAGGGAGCGTTCCGCTTCCGAGGCGCTTGGTGAGCTTCAGTCGGTGATAGACGCGGTTTCCGAGATAGAGAGTGCCGTTCCACTTGACCGCAGCCGCGCAGCTCGAGATGGTCGCGATCCGGCCTTCGGACCGCCCGGACGCGGTGAGGCTGACCGGGGTGACGAGTGCAAGGACGCTCAACATCAAGAGTGGCGCGACAGCTCTGGTGACCACCCGGCTCCTCACGCGTCCTCGATTCTGCGCTCCGGGTATGACGATTGTGTAAGCCGTGATCGACGGACGCCAAGAGCCAGAGTCGTTGCGGGCCAGCGTCCACGAATGACCCTCGAGCCGACTTGCGATGCTGTCTACGACCTGGGTCGATCGGTGGGCAACGCTCTTCGTCGGAGAGTCGCAGAGTCGAGGCGACGGTGACCGCGCGGGACGTGACTCCGTTCCGCGATTAGGGAATAGCACCCAATCTATGGCGCTCCAGTGCTGCCCGTATCTGGCTGAGGAGCTCTGTGCCCATTCGGCGCCCGTTCGGGAGTTGGTCATCTCGATCCCAACGCCAGGTTGCGACCATCGCCAGCATCAAAATCCGGCACTCGCACAGCAGGTCTTGATCAGCGTCTGGATAGTGTCTGCTCACCTCTTCCGGCACATGGGCGACGTCGAACTCGACAGGCCCACGGCAGCAAGTCTCCAAGTCTGTGAACAGCAACCCGTGCTTCGTCTTGAGCAAATTGCCAGGGTGCGGCTCGCCGTGGAGCAGCTGCTCGGCGGCGTCCCGCTGACCGATCGCCCACGTCACCTTTCGCAACGTGTGGCTTAGAAGCTCGCGGTCCGCATCCCGAAGATCCGGGGTTTGGGCGCGGTTGGCGACCAGCGACTGCGCCTCCGCGACGCGATCCGTGAAGTGGGGCGCAATGAAATCGACTTGCCGCATCCCAGCGTGAAGCCGCTCAAGCGCCTGCGCATACTCGGCTGCTCCGACGTCAGGGTGGGATACAGGCTCGTAGTAGGTCCACAATGTGATGACGAAGCCGTCACGCACGTAGACGCGCGGCTCCACCCGAGGATCGAGCGAAGCTACGGGGCTATCGGTTTCGGCGAGCCGACGAGCGACCTCGACTTCGAACTCTGCGCCTTCGTGGCCCTCCCTGTGCGCGACCCGAGCTAGAACGTCACAAGGCCGCAGTCGCAGAGCGAGCCGGTTCGAGTCGTGGAGAACGACGGCGTCATCGACCCTCAGATCAAGTGCTGACGCAGTCGACACAGCCGCATCCACCGCGGGCTGAATTTGGGACGTGTGCATGGTCGTATCGTGCCTCGTGTCCCGCAGCGGGCGGTAGGGGTGGCCGGATGCTGGCGTGTGCCAGCGTCCGCGAATGACGCCAGAGCGGAGTCCGCCGATGGCGACTCGTTGCCGCTGCTGCTCAGACCGCTCGAACTTCGGCGAGCCGCTTGACTGCGAACTTGTCGGTCCCGCTGGGGTCCCAGCAGGCGGCGGCTTCCCATGCGGCCCATGCTTGCGCGGCAACGTCGTGCGTGTCGTCGTCGAGTCCGGCGGCGTTGTGTGGCAACACCAGGTCGAGGTCGGGGACGTCGACGTGCGACTCGTCCCAGTCGATCAGCGCGACCCGATCCGCGGTCATGCGGATGTTGCCCGGGTTGGGGTCGCCGTGGACGACGCACCGCTCTCGTCCGGTGAGCCGCGCCCACGCTGCTCGGCATCGAACGACACCCTCAGGCGGCATAGCGCCGAGGTCGATCTTCGTCCCGGTTTCCGCGTGCAGGAGGTCGGTCGACGATCGCCAGCCCGGGCGTTGGGGCCAGCCGTGCGTCAGTCGGTGCAGCTGGCGGAATGTGTCGGCGACGCGACGCCAGTCGGCCTCCGTTTCGGGCGGTCCGCCTTCCACGTAGGTCATCACGACCAGACCGTCGGCGAAGTGCCGGCCGTCAATGGTCGGGATCGGCACCGGCACCGTCATCCCTTCACGGTCGAGGTGTCGCAACAGCTCGGTCTCCCACGAGAGGTCGGCGTCGCTGCGGTTGCCGAGCCGACCGACGGCGAGCTGCCCGTTGACCCGCACGCTCCACACCTCGTTGACGCCAACTCCGCCAGTGAGCGGTTCGATACGGGCGACGTCGTCACCCCACTGATCGAGTGCCTCCCATCCCACAGCCACATCTTCGCGGAGGTCATGAAGCGCTCGACGGCTGCTCAGCGAGTGACAGCGCCAGTCCAGGTTTGCCGGAAAGAGCCTCCTGCGCCCGAGCTCCTCGATCGGGTAGCGCTACGGCATTGGGAGCCCGATGATCAACGACTGCTGCCGGGCTAGAAGACGGCCCGCTGCGCCAGTGTTCCGGAATGACCCCTGAGCGACTAAGACGAGAAGGCCGACGCGTACTGAAACCGCCCTGCGACGGACTCTGTGTACGCGGTCAGAGGTCGGGCTTGGAAGGCATCTCCCCATTGCGGCTCCGGAGGTATCACGCCCAACTCCTTGGCCGGACGGAACCCGAAGCGGCTGTAGTACTGCGGGGCGCCGAGCAGAACGATCAACGGCACGTCCCCGGCATCAGCAGCGGCGAGAAGCGCGTCCATCAGGGCGCTCCCGATGCCCATGCCTTGATGTTCCGGAAGGACGCC
>JALYLU010000689.1 GCA_030774075.1 Actinomycetota bacterium
CGTATGAGACTGAGCCATGCGCGCAAGCTCGCGGCGCTCAGCGCGCGTGACCTTCAACGGAGCAGCAACCATCACGGGCATGCTGCCACCCTAACCGCCCTCGCTATTTCAGCGACGGACCACTAGCGCGGGTGCTAGCGCGGGTGCTAGCGCGGGTGCTAGCGCGGGTGCTAGCGCGGGTGCTAGCGCCGCTTTGGGCTATACATCTTGCGCGCTCGGACGGGTGTGTCAACCGCCCACGAGCGTGACGCTGCCGCGCTCGTCCAACTCCATTCCCGGCGGCCATGCGACTTCCCACCGGTTGCCCTCGGGGTCACACCGCCGTATCGCGGCCGCGCCAGTGCTCGTCGCGCAGCACGCGCTTCAGGAGCTTGCCCGAGTCGGTACGCGGCAACTCTGCGCGGATCTCGTAGGCGCGCGGCTGCTTGTAACGGGCGAGCCGCGATTCCACGAACTCGCGCAGTTCGACGAGGTCGATGGTCTGGCCCGGCTTCGCTTGCACGATCGCGTGCACGCGCTCGCCCCATTCTTCGTCGGGGATGCCGAACACCGCCGCGTCGAGGCCCTTCGGGTGTGCGTACATCACTGCCTCGATCTCTGCGGGGTAGATGTTCACGCCCCCCGAGATGATCATGTCCTTCTTGCGATCGCAGATGTAGACATACCCTTCGTCGTCGACGTAGGCGACATCTCCGACCGACTTCCACTCATCGTCCGCCAGCTCCGTGAGCTGCTCGTCGGTGTGGTGGTATCCGTCCATCGCCAGGCCCGTGCTTACGAAGAGCTCCCCCGCCTCTCCCGCGACCGCGATCGTGCCGTCGTCCTTCACGATCCGGATCTCGATGCCGCCGTAGGGCTTTCCGCACGACCCGGGCTTGCGGAGCTGGTCCTCGGGTGCGAGCACGGTGTCGACACCCAGCTCCGTCGAGCCGTACACCTCGAACAGGAATCCGTCGCCCAGCTTGTCGATGATCTCCTGCTTGAGCGCGTAGGGCACCGGCGCGGCGTTCGCGATGAGACAGATCATCGACGACAGGTCGGCCTTCGCCAGCTCGTCGTCGGGAAGGGAGACGATCCGCTTGAGCTGGGTCGGCGCCGAGAAGGAATTCGTAACGCGGTGCTCCTTCACCAGCGCGATCCAGCGCACCGGGTCGAACTTGCGCAGGACCACGACGGGCGCGCCCAGTGTGTGCGCCAACGACGCGAACGCCAGGGGCCCGGAGTGGTACAGCGGGCCGGTCGTGAGGTGCACCGAGCTCTCGTGCAGGAGACGGAGCGCGTCGAGCAGCGCGAAGACGATCTGGCGGTTGGTACGGGTGCGCAACGCGCCCTTGGGCTTGCCGGTCGTGCCGGAGGTGTAGATCATCGCCGCGCCGGCCTCGCTGGTCGCGGCGACGTCGGGTTCGCCGATGGGCTGGCCCGCGCACACGTCGTCCCACGCGAGGAATCCGCTCGCCAAAGGTACTTCGCCGCCGAAGACGACGACCGCGCGCAGCTTCGGCAGCCGGTCGCGCACCGACGCCACGAGCGGGGCCTGCTCGGCGTCGATCACGACCACCGTCGCGTCGGAGTTGTCGACGACGTACTGCACCTCGTCGCCGTTGAACCGGTACGACAACGGCACTGCGACGAGGTTGCACTTGCGGGCAGCGTGGATCGTGGTGATGACCTCGAGCGAGTTGGGTCCGCACCACACCAGCCGTTCGCCCGATCGGGCACCGACCGCGAGGAGGCCGTGCGCGAGTTGGTTCACTTGGGCATTGAGCTCACCGAAGGTGGTAGTAGAGGCAGTTGCACCGCCGCTCGCGTCGACGACGACCGCGACGTTGTCGGGCGCCTGTTGCGCGTGGACCGCCAGGGCATCGAGCGGAGCGTTCATGGATCGGAGCGTACGCGGCGCCGATAGTCTCATGCTCGTGCTGCGCCCGTTCGCCGTGCGCGGCGTCGTCGAGGGTTTCTACGGAGCGCCGTGGAAACACGACGCCCGCCTCGAAGTGATGTCGTTCCTCGCGGCGCGCGGGATGAACGCGTACGCGTACGCACCCAAGGACGACGCCCGTCATCGGGCCGAGTGGCGCGTTACCTACGAGGAGACGGAGCTCGACCACTTCCGCGAGCTCGCCGCACACGGCGCGGCCCGCGCGACCTTGCTGCGCAAGTTGCAACCGTTACGCGACGCGGGCGTGTCGTGGATCCTGCTAGTACTCGATGACATCCCGATGAAACCAGGTCTCGCACCGCGCCAGGCCGCGCTCGTCGCCGGGATGCCGCCCGACGTCGACGTGATGTGGACCGGGCCAACGCTCTGCTCTCCGGAACTGCGCGCCGACGACGCGCGCGGCTGGACGAAGGCGTTCGGAGACCGGCGCGTGATCGTGTGGGACAACTATCCGGTCAACGATGCGCTGATGGCGGCGTCATTGCACCTCGGTCCATATGTTGGCCGCGACGCCGATCTCGCCGACGTTGTCGGCGGCGAGATCGACGGTCCGGATTGTATGGTCGCCGTCGCCGACCTGCGCGGCGAGCTGCGCGCCGCGCGCGCGCTCAGCGAGGCGTTCCCGGAGCCGTCATCGCCGGACGACCCGCTATCCGCCGAGGTCGGGCCCTGGGCGGCCTCGGCCGGCACGGCGGCCGAGGCCGGCCTCTCGGCGCTGCGC
>JALYLU010000690.1 GCA_030774075.1 Actinomycetota bacterium
TCGTCATGGTGCTCGGCGGCGTGCTGATAGGCGCGGCCAATACGACGATCTTGCGTGACCTGGGGACCGTCCAAGGGACCGGCTGGGTGATCATGGTCGGCGGCATCATCGCCATCGTCGCCGGCAGCCTCGGACGAATCATCCGAACACGCCACAGCATCAAGACCAACTGAACACGACTCCCCATTTCTCGTGCCCGGGTGTCGCTGACCGCCGGGACGTCCGCGGCAACACGTATGGCTTCATCGGCGTGCGCGTGAGGGGCTCGGTCAGGGTCCGCCGCGGGTGCGACAATGCTCCGATGTCGATCCGCGCGAGGTCGAAGGTGGCGCATCATCCCAGGCGGGGGTCGTTGCGCGGTCACGGCTACTTCAAGCGGCTGGGTCCGGGCATTGTCACCGGCGCTGCCGATGACGATCCGTCGGGTATCGCTACCTACTCGCAGGTCGGTGCGGCGCAGGGTCTGTCGTTGTTGTGGATGGCGCCGTTCCTGCTCCCACTCGCGGTCGGCGTCCAGGAATCGACCGCACGCCTTGGGCTCGTCACGGGCAAAGGCCTCGGCACACTGATCCGCGAACGGTTTCCGCGCTGGGTGCTTGTCGGCGCGGTGCTGTTGGTCGCGTCAGCGAACACGCTCAACATCGCCGCCGACCTGGCCTCGATGGGCGCCGCGCTGCGCCTGTTGGTACCCGTCCCCGCTGGGGTCGGTGTCGTGCTGTTTTCCGCCGCGATCGGCGTAACGGAAGTACTCGTGCCCTACCACGGGTACTCCCGTGTCCTTCGGTGGCTTGCACTGTCGTTGGTCGCGTACGTGTTGGTCCTCGCCGTCGTACACGTCAACTGGTCCGCAGTCCTAGCCCGCACGTTCGTCCCCCGCTTCCGTTTCGACGCCACGAACATGATCGCCCTGACCGCAGTCGCGGGCACGACCATCTCGCCGTACCTCTTCTTCTGGCAAGCCTCCGAAGAAGTCGAAGAACAAGGCGACGGCAAGCGGGACCCCGTCGATCGACGGCACCTGATCGCGATGCGAGTCGACGTCTGGACCGGGATGCTGTCCGGTGTCGGGACGATGTTCGCGATCATGTGCGCCGCGGCAGTCACCCTCGGGAAGTCAGGGTCAGTCAACATCCAAACCGCCGAACAAGCCGCCAAAGCACTCGAGCCGTTGGCCGGAAGCTTCGCCAAGATCATTTTCGCGGTGGGGATCGTCGGCCTTGGTCTTCTCGCAGTACCCGTGCTCGCCGGAGCAACGGCCTACGCGGTAGCCGAAGCACTGCACTGGCACGAAGGATTGAGTCGCCGGCTCAAGGACGCTCCGGGCTTCTATGCGGTGATCGTCGCCTCGATGGCAATCGGCCTTGCGTTGGTCGGCATCGGTGTGAACCCGATCCGCGCTCTGTACCTCGCGGCGATCTTCAACGGTCTCACCGCGCCGCCCTTGATCTTGTTGATCATCATTCTCACCCGTTCACGGGGGGTTCTCGGTGAGTTCCGCTCGGGCTGGGCGTCCGTGATCGCCACCTCCGTCGCCGGTATCGCGATGACCGCCTTCCCACTCATCGCCCTCCTCAAAGCATAGGCGGGCAGTTGGGTGCCGAACGTGTGTCCGAGCCTTGGAGTGGTTCGTCGCCTTCACCATGTGCGGGCTCGGGTACCTCAAGCTGCGCGACATCGAGTCGTTCTCCACCATGTTCCTCAACTACGACCTGCTCGCCCGCCGCTGGGTCCGCTACAGCTACATCTACCCTTACGCAGAGACCGGTGCCGGACTGCTCATGATCCCCGCCGTCCTCAACTGGGTGTCGGTTCCGGTCGCGCTGTTCATCGGAACCGTGGGTGCGGCGTCGGTGATCAAGGCCGTGTACCTCGACAGGCGCGAGCTGAAGTGCGCGTGCGTCGGGGGCGGCGGCAGCGGTGTGCCGCTCGGGTTCGTGTCACTCACCGAGAACCTGGCGATGATCGCCATGGCGGTCTGGATGGGCGCGCGGCATCTGCTCTGATCCGCAAGGAACCACCGCACTGCCTTCCGGTCCGCTGAGCCCTCCTCGCGCCGCGCGTGATGCGCCCGACGGCAGGGGCTCGGGGCTCGAGCACCCTTCGAGGAAGGTCGGCGCGATCTTGTCCAACCCCTTTGGTGTCGGTTGTGTTGGACTCGCATACCGATCGCAGCGCGGTGTAGCAGGCGTAGCCGTCCGTTAGAACGGCGGCATCGGTACCTGGTTCGTGCGTCGCGGTCAGCTCGCTGTACTCGAGCCACGCCACCCCAGCCGAGGCGGACATCACGACCACCCCCAGAGGCTGCGAGCGCTGCGACGGGTTCGATCGGTTCGCGGGGCATCAATCGGAGAACACGCCGCGGCTGTGGCCGATGAAGAAGCTGTGGTCGTGCCCCTTGTTGGGGTCGGTCGCGTTGTACTTGGCGTTGGTGGCGCCATCGGGGACGTGTTCTTCGGAGTAGATAGCCCCTACGGGACACACATCAGGCTGGTAGCAGGCGGTGCACGACGTGCACTCATCGAGGTTGACGTACAGCAGCGTGTCGCCGAACACCGCGATGGCGTCGGGGTTCGGTTGGTGGGTGTTCTCGGTGACGCCGCTGCCGGCTTCCTCCTCCGAGTACAGGAGGTTCTTGGCTGGGTCGTACTCGTAG
>JALYLU010000691.1 GCA_030774075.1 Actinomycetota bacterium
CCCCCGACCTCGACGCTCTCCGGTCGTTCTGCGCGGGCCGGCTCGCCGCGTTCAAGCAGCCCCGCCGCCTCGCGGTCGTCGACGCGCTCCCGCGGACCGCCGCGACCGGCCAGATCCAGCGCACCCTGCTCGTCGAGCGCCTCCAGTCCGCCCCGAACCCCCCCTAACTACGCCAACAGTTGGCATGAAAACCGTCGCGAGGGGGGCAGAAAGTGTGCCAACTGTTGGCAAGAAAATGGAGGGGCGTTGCTGCCATCCCTCCGGGTGGAATAGTGTTCTTGAAGTGCAGAACGTTGTTCCGGTCGAGGAACGCCTGGCTGATGCGACTCTGGCGGAGCGCCGCGGGCAGTACGCGGCCGAGGTCCGGCGCCTCATCGACGCCGCGTTCTCGGTGATGCGCGCGACCGGCGACATCGATCCGCAGGTGCGCGACATCGTCAAGGCCGCGGGGCTCTCGAACCAGGCCTTCTACCGGCACTTCGCCTCGAAGGACGCGCTGCTGCTCGCGGTGCTCGCCGACGGCCAACGTCAACTGGTCGACTACCTGAACGCGCGGGTCGGCGCGACCGCCGATCCCGAGGCGCGGGTACGGCGCTGGATCGAAGGCGTGCTCGCCCAGGCCCGCAACCCGGCCGCGGCGGACGCCACGCGCCCATTCGCGATCAACGGCGCGCGGCTGGCCGATCGCTACCCGGACGATCTCGCCGCGACGCGCGCCGAGCTCCTCACGACGCTCGCGCCCTCTGTTCGAGCACTCGGCGGCTCCGATGAGGACGCGTCGTTCGTGTGCGAGCTCGCCCTCGCGCGCATGAACGATGCGATCGCGCATCGCCGTCACCCACAACCCCAAGAGATGCAACGCCTCGTCGCGTTCTGTCTCGCAGGAGTCCGCCATGGAACGTGAACTACTCATCACCGGCATCGGCGGCCAGGGCGTGCAGCTCGCCGCGCAGGTGCTCGCCCGGGCCGCGACGCTCGAAGGCCGCGAGGTCATGTACCTCGGGCTCTACGGCGGCATGATGCGCGGCGGCAACACCGACAGCACCGTCGTGGTCGCCGACGCGCCGATCCTCGCACCCCCGGTCGTCTCGCGCGCGTGGTCCGCGATCGCCATGCACGACGACTACTGGCCTGCCGTCGAAGCCAAGCTGCGTCCCGGCGGTCTCGTGCTCGTGAACGATGCGACCTTCACCAGTGAGGTGCGCACCGACGTCGTCGTGCATCGTGTCGCCGCGACGACCGTGGCCACCGATCTCGGCAGCCCGCTTTCCGGATCGATGGTGATGCTCGGTGCCTTCTGCGCCACCACCGGCATCGTCACCGAGGACGGATTGATCGCGGCCATGCGCGCGTCGATCCCGCCGTACCGGACCCAACACATCGAAGCGAACGAGCGAGCGCTGCGAGCCGGAGCCCTCCTCCTGCCCGCCGGCGAGTTCCCGGCCTGGGAGACGGCAAATGTCTGAAACCACCGTCAGTACCGTCAGCACCGTCAGCATCAAGAGCCGCGGCACCGTCACGATCTACACGGGGCACTGCAAAGGTTGCGAGCTCTGCATCCCCGCGTGCCCACCCCACGTGCTGGCGATGTCGACCGCGGTCAATCACATGGGCTACCGCTATCCCGAGCTCTCTCCGGGCTGCACCGGCTGCGGCGCGTGCCTGTACGTGTGCCCCGACTTCGTGTTCGAGGTCTACCGCTTCGAACAGCCCGTCGTCACCGAGGTCTCCGAGGCGAAGCAATGAGCGCGACGACGACCGACGAACGCGACGAACGCGACGAACGGGTTTTGATGGAGGGCTCCGAAGCTCTGGCACGCGCCGCGATCGTCGCCGGCTGCCGGTTCTTCGCCGGCTATCCGATGACACCGTTCACGGAAGTGCTCGAGCACTTCGCGCGCTTGCTCCCCGAAGCCGGCGGGGTCTGCATCAACGCCGAGTCCGAGCTCGAGGCCGTCGGCATGGCGTGGGGCGCGCTGTCGACGGGTGCGCGCGCGGCTACCGGATCGACCGGACAGGGACTCTCGCTGATGCAGGAGTCGTTCTCCGAGATCACGCTCGCCGAGCTCCCGCTCGTCATCTTCAACATGGCGCGTGGTCAGCAGGACTATTTCCAGGCGACCCGCGGCGGCGGCCACGGCGACTACCGCCACATCGTGCTCGCGCCGCAGGACGTGCGCGAAGGCGTCGAGCACGTGCAACTGGCGTTCCACTTGGCCGACAAGTGGCGCAATCCCGTGCTGATATACGGAGACTACCTGCTCGCCCACACGCAGGAGGCGATCTCGATCGCGCCCATCACCTTCCCTGAGCTGCCGAAGAAGGACTGGGCGGTCGACGGGTCGAGCTCCGGCAGTGGCGAGAGCCGCGCCGTGACCTCCCTCGGCGTAAGCAAGGTCGGCCAGCCCTCCATGGGCCAGGAGGGCAAGGCGCAGTACATCGCCACGAAGATCCCGCTGATGGAGCGCGAGGTGCGCGTCGAGCAAGGCTTCTGCGACGACGCCGAGACCGTCGTGGTCGCGTTCGGCTCACCGGCGAAGTTCGTCAAATACGCGATCACCCAGTTGCGCGAAGCCGGGCACCGCATCGGCTATGTGCGGCCGATCACCTTGTGGCCGTTCCCGTACGCGGCGGTTGGCGCGGCCGCAGG
>JALYLU010000692.1 GCA_030774075.1 Actinomycetota bacterium
CGTTGACAGATGCCGTCTGGCGAGGCGGTGGATGGGGAAGCACCGTCTCGCCAGCGGCTCACCACTCCCACCGCGAAGGGACGCCCGCATTGACCGGCAGGCTGCGTTGCTGCGAGGACGAAGCGAAGGCGCTCGTGATCGGGAGCATGCAGATCGAGATCGCGCGGTGGAAGGTCACGGGTTCAGGCGTTGATCCGCACGACGAATATGCGCGCCGCTATTGGCTGCCGATCATCGGACCGACGTGCTACTTGCTCGCGCAGACTCTCACGGACACGCTGCGGAGTGTCCCAGAGACACAGCAGCCAATCGCGGTGCCGACGGTTCAGCTTGCGGAGGCTGTCGGGATCGGCGGCTCGTTGGGTCCACACGCGCCACTGGTGAGAAGCGTGACACGGCTCGTGCTCTTCGAACTGGCGACACCGATGGGCGCGCTGCTGCTCGTTCGGGACAACTGGCCTCTGCTGACGCACAGCCAGCACCGTCGGCTTCCCGAGTGGCTCTCGTTGCAGCACCGGCGTGACTTCACGCGCATACACAGCGCCGACAGCCACATCGCGCCGGTCGATGAAGGGAGAAGGGCATGAACAACGTCGCGATCACCGGTCGGCTCACAACGGATCCGATGACCAAGGAAGTGGGAACCCAGGAGGTCACGCGCTTTCGTGTCGCGATCGACAACGGACCGAACCCTGCCACCTACGTTGACTGCGAGGCCTGGGGACGCCTCGGCGCGGCAGTCGCGACGCATCTGCGCAAGGCCCGCTCGGTCGCGGTCACCGGCACGTTGCGTCAGACGGAGTGGACCGATGGCGACGGGCAGCGCCACGAGCGGCACTACGTCAGTGCGACCAACGTCGACTTCCTGGATCGGCCCACCAACGTCCAGAGCGTGCCCGCCGCCGCGTGAGCGCCGAGAGCGCGATCGCGCCCGGCGCGCAAGGCCGCTTGTTCTCCGCGCCAGTATCGGGCGGGCTGCTGCGACTCGTCGTCGTAGAAGCGACGGGATCGCGCACCGCGCCTGTCGCGCACGTCGGCGTCGCGGCCGCGCAGGCGCACGCCGCCGCGCGTGCGACCGGGCAAGCGTGGATCGAAGGCACCGACGGGCGCACCGTCGAGATCAGCGTGCACGACGGCGCGCTGACCGTCACCCCTCGCGAGCCGGGCTGGCCCGCCGCGATCGCACGACTCATGGCCGACCAGGCCGACACTGCCGAGGAGGAACGATGACCATCACAGAACCAACACTCACGCAGAACCTGCCCATCGAGCAGGTCGAGCCGAACCCCAAGAACCTGCGCCACCGGATCGGCGACCTCAGTGACCTCACCCGCAGCGTCGAAGCAGTAGGCATCATCGAGCCGTTGCTCGTCACCCCGAACGACCACGGGACCTACACCGTCGTCGCCGGCCACCGACGCCTCGCCGCTGCTCAAGCCGCCGGCGTCCCGAACTTGCTGTGCGTGGTACGGGCGATCAGTGACATCGAGGCGGTCGAGCTGACGCTCATCGAGAACGGACAGCGCCACGACCTCAACGCCATCGAGGAGGCCGAGGGCTACTACCAGCTCTTCGAAGCGGGCCGCACCGTCACCACGATGGCGACGACGCTCGGGCGATCCGCCAAGCACATCAGCGCGCGCCTCGCGCTGCTCGAGCTCCCCAAGAAGGCTCGACGCGCGATCGAGCGAAACAAGATCAGCCTGAGCGACGCCGAAGCGCTCCTCGCCGCGCGCGAGCACCCCGACCTCATCGAAGCCACCATCGAATCGCTTGACGGCGAGGACGGCGGTTCCTTCGACGTGCGGCGATCCATCGAGAACGCGCTTCGAGCGCGACGCCGCGACGAGTCGGTCGCCGCGCTCAGCACCCAAGCCGAAGAACGCGGCCTTCGCCTGGTCGAGTACGAGGGCTACCAGCCGACCAGCTACCGATCACTACGGGAGGGCCTCGGGCTGGACGCTGACGCCCGACGCCAGCACCGGCGCGAGGCGTGCCACGCGGTCACCGTGGAGGCGCGCTGGGACGGCCGCGCCGAACTGGTCGAGGTGTGCACCGACTGGCGACGCCACACCACCCGAGCCAAGGGCAACAACTCGTCTGCGGTCCAAGTCCCGGCGCACGCGGATGGCAGCGAAGCCGAACGGGAACGACAGGCCGCGCGCCGATCCCGGTCCCGACGGCGAGCCGAGTTCATGACGACCGCGTTGGCCGGACGAGTCGCCAAGGCAACGATCACCGACGCGGCACTGCACGCGTTGATCGAGGAAGCCGGAGCGAACGCCAGCCGTCGCGCCGCGCAACTGCTCGGCATCGACGCAGACACCGAGCACGGCTACCAAGACTGGCACCGTGTCCTCGTCGAGCATGCCCGCCAAAGCCCGGCAACGCTCGTCAAGACCGCGGTGGCCGTCATCGCTGCCCACGGCGAGGAACAACTGCGCGGCGGCTACCGACCGCCCGAGACCTACCGCTCGCTGCTCGGCAGCCTTGGCTACGAACCCGAAGAAGGGGAGTTCCCCGCGAGCGACGGCAACGTCATCGAGGTCCCGAGCGACCCGACACCCGCCGACGACACCTGATCGCTCCGCCCTCCGGGATAGACACCAAGAGCCCCCGCCGATGCGGGGGCTCTTTCATTGCATCGGGT
>JALYLU010000693.1 GCA_030774075.1 Actinomycetota bacterium
GTGTGAAGATCTCATCAGCGGTGGTCCTTCCGTTTCGGAATCGGGACTCGATACTCCGAGCCTGCCTCACAGCAGCACCCGGAGCGGAGGACCACCCCTCAAGTTCCACGGACCTACGGACAACCTCGATCTCATCAGCGGTGGTCCTTCCGTTTCGGAATCGGGACTCGATACTCCGAGCCTGCCTCACAGCAGCACCCGGAGCGGAGGACCACCCCTCAAGTTCCACGGACCTACGGACAACCTCTGTTCGCTCGGGGCTCGGGTTTCGCCATTCCGATCGACGCGCTGGAGGGGTTCATGTGCGCTGAGATGACGGATAGCGAGGCTCGGCAGTCGCTCCAGTGGGTGACCTACGGCCGCCGAGAGGGGCTACGGCAGGCGGAACGTGACGCCCGGACGGTGCAAATCAAGGTGCAGGTTGAGGACGTGACGGATCGGGCGCTTCCGCCCGGCGGCCACGAATGAAAACGGACCCCGGGTTACAGCCCCCGGGGCCCGTGTGTTGCGTGTCGAAGTGCCTTTGCAAGCCACACAATCGACGATCGGAGTTTAGGTGAGCACGATGACTATTCCCCTTCCCGCAAAAGCCGATAATGCCCGTTATGTCAACTTGCACGGGACAGGGTTGGGAGGCGAGCCTCGCCCCCATGACTCCTGAGGACCTCGTCGAGATCGAGCTAATCAAGCGATGCAAGTACAAGTACGCGCGCTGCCTCGACCAGAAGCTCTGGGACGAGATCGCCGAGTGCTTTACGGCCGACGCCCAGGCCGCGTACAGCGGCGGCGGCTACTCGTTCGAAGGGCGCGACGCGATCGTCGACTTCCTGCGCCGTTCGATGGGCGCCGAGACCTTCCACTCGAGCCACAAGATGCATCACCCGGAGATCGACCTCACCGGCCCCGACACGGCCCACGGCGTCTGGGCACTCGACGACGTCGTGGTGATGACCGACTTCGAGCTCACGATCCGGGGCTGCTCCTTCTACGAGGACGACTACGTGAAACACGACGGCGCCTGGCGTATCCGACGCACCGGCTACAAGCGCGTGTTCGAGGAGATGCAGCCGCGGGGCTCGGTCGAAGGACTCCGCCTCACCGCCTCGTGGTGGGCAACGGGTGGTCGCAGCGAGCTCCCGGCGGGATGAGGCCGTGGTGTCGAACACCGTAAAACGTCACAGTGACGCAATCGGCCGGCCCCGCTCTCCCACCGACCGGGCCCGGTGAGGCCGTGACGCATCGGTGGCGAACCGCGACCGTCGCATCGGGCGGCGAGACCATCTACTACGAGGTCACGGGCGCCGACGACGCACCCGCGGTCGTTCTCACGCACGGCGCCGGCGGTTCACACGCCGCGTGGTTCCAGCAGGTCCCCCCTTTGGCGGACGCCGGGTATCGCGTCGTGACCTGGGACAGCCGCGGCTTCGGTCGTTCGACGTTCGCGACCGGCGTGATCGGCACGGAAGCCGCCGCCGACGATCTCGTCGCGGTGCTGGATGCAATCGGCAGCGCGCGCGTGCACATCGTGGGGCAATCCATGGGCGGCTGGTGGGCGACGGCGTTCGCGCTCACGCAACCACAACGGCTGCGATCGCTGACGTTGTCGAACACGGTTGGCGGGCTATGGACCGACGCGCTCGCCGAACACTTCGCGAACTTCGTCGCGGGAGCGGCCGTCGCCGACGAGAGCCGCCTGGGTGTGCACAGCGCGCTCGGGCAGACATTCGTCGCGCGCGATCCCGCGCACGCCTTCCTCTACCAACAGCTCAACACGTTCCATACTCCGCCCATGGCTGCGGTCGGACGAGTGCTCGCGGGCGCACGGGTCGAGCATGCCGCGCTCGACGCCCTCGGCATCCCCATCCTCGTGATCACCGGTACCGACGATGCGCTCTTCCCCGCCCCGCTCGTGACCGAGAGCGCATCGCGCCTCGCCAACGCGACGGTCGTCGAGATCGGCGACGCCGGCCATTCGCCCTACTTCGAGCGTCCCGAGGAGTACAACGCCGCCCTCCTGCGCTTCCTCGCAGAGCACGCCGACGATGGCGTCAGAGGGTGAGGGGCTTCGAGGACACCTTGTACGTCAAGGTGGCGGTAGCCGCGAGAATGCCGGAGCCGTCGGGCTGACGGAACTCGGGCCGGTACGGAAGTCGCATCCGCGCGTAGTCCTGGCGCAGTTCTTCGACCTCGATCCCGAGGAACTGCGGGAACCAGACCGTGTCCCACTTCCCGAACTGCGACCAGATCGCCTCGCGCTCCGGCGTGAGCGGTGGGAACTGCTCCGATCGTTCGGTCATGGCATCGTCACTTCTTCACGAAGGGAAGCGGCACGACCTGCGCGTCGAGCAACTGACCCCGCACGTCGATCTGCAGCGTGTCGCCCGGCTCGAGCTCCGGCGGTACGAACGCGAGCGCGATGCCGTGTCCGAGCATCGGTGAGAAGTTCCCACTCGTGACCGTGCCGATCTCCGCGCCGGCGCGCAAAACCGGCGACCCTTGGCGCGGAGGCCGGCGGCCAACGACGGCAAGGCCGCGAAGCCGCCGGTCGATCCCCCGCTCCCGCTCGACCGCAAGGGCGTCGCGACCGCGGAAGCCGGGCTTGTCCCATCCGACGACCCACCCGAGGCCAACTTGGAGCGGAGTGATCC
>JALYLU010000694.1 GCA_030774075.1 Actinomycetota bacterium
GGATAGGGGTCGGAATCGAACTTGAGGAACGGGGCGACCGTCTGCACCCGCTGCTTCACGTCCCGGACGTAGATGACCCGCGAGCCGTTCGTCACCTGTCCCGAGACCCACAGGTTCCAGTCGCCGAATCGGATTGCGAGCGCCGTCTTACGCAGCAAGCTCGATACCTTCACGCCGGCCAATCCCTCGTACTTCGTGGCCTTCGTGCTGCCCGCGCTCGCCGCCTCTTGCTCCGCGACCTTCGTGTCGACGATCGAGTAGCCACCGATTCCCTCGCCGAAATACACGCCCGTGTACTTCGGGTCGAGCTTGAGCTCGCCGGTCGGCGGGATGCCCTGGAGCACGTAGCTCGGCTGGTCGGTGCTCACCTCGTTCGCCGCGGCCGCCACCGCGCCGAACCCGTGCGTGTAGACGAGGTGCTGACTGGTCCACGAGTTGTCGGGCAGGTGGGCGAGATCGAGCTCGCGCACCGAAGCGAGGATCGGTTTCGAGCTCTCGTCGCCGATCTTGTAGCGATCGACGTCGACGTCGGTGAACGAGTAGAAGGGTGTGATCTCCTGCGTCACCTTGAACGCGTCCTGCGCCGGTAACGGATCGTAGAGCCGCGCGTTGTCGAGTGTCGGCTTCGCGGCGGCCGTCGCGGCCTGGTCGAGCTTGGAGTCGTACGTAAACGGCTGGGTCGAGATCTTCGAGAGGCCGAACGCGTCGCGGGTCGCCGCGATGTTGCGCGTGATGTAGGGCGATTCGCGAGAGAGCTCGTTCGGCTGCACCGTGAACTTCTGGATCACCGCGGGATAAATCGTGCCGACGACGATCGAGATGAACCCCCACAACCCGACCGCGATGATCGGGAAGACCCAGCCCCGGCGCCAAATGTTCACGATGAACAGGCCCGCGGCAGCGATCGAGATCACGATGAGCAGGCGCAGCGCCGGAAGGTGCGCGTGCACGTCGGTGTATGTCGCACCGTCGACGAAGCCGTTCTTCGACTTCGTGAGCGCGAACTGCGCCAGGTAGTACTGATAGGTCTTCGTCAGCGCCATCAGCCCGAGCAGCACCGAAAGGTGCACCTTGACCTGCGGGGTCACCCGCTGGAACGGGCTCTGGAGCCGGATTCCGCCGTTCAGGTAGTGAAAGACCCCGCAAACGATCAACACCACGAGCAGCGCCGCGAAAGTCCACCCCGCCGCGAACTGCAAGAACGGCAGCCGGAAGACGTAGAACGAGATGTCCTTGTGGAACTGCGGATCCTTGACGCCGAACGAGGTCGAGTTCGAGAACAGGATCCAGCTCTGCCACTGAGCCGAAACGCCGGAGCCCATGATCAGCGAGAAGAAGGCGGCGACGAGCACGCGGACCCGTCCCGCATAGGGCGCGACGTAGCCGCGGTAGCGCTCGATGATCTCGTCCTCCGGACCGGTCCCGCGATAGCGCGGCGCGATGCGGTCGGCGACGATGAGGTTCACGAGCATGACCGCGAAGAAGACCAAGGAGAAGATCAGCGCGGGCACGGCTTTCGCCGACAACAACGCGCGCCACGTGTGCGAGAAGCCGACGTCTTTGAACCAGAGGTAGTCGGTGTAGAACCGCGCGAGACCGCGCAGGCTCAACAACAAGACGACGAGTGCGACGGCCGCGACGATCAGCCAGCCCCGCAGGCCGAACGGACGTCGACGACCCTCGACCGGCGCAACTCGCATCTCGGCGATATTAGGTCACGGGTAACGGTCGAGCCGGGCGCGAAGTCAATGCCGCGAGCCTGGGTTCGCGGCAGTGCTCGACGCGCCCTGATTACCTACCTTCGAGCAAACCGGCGGGTGCGAGGAGGCACCTGCAGCCCGGATGTGCAGGTGGCAAGGCCTGTCCGGTCGGGAACTGCTTGCCCTTCACCGTCGGCTCGAGCGCGTTGTCGTCGCAATCGGGACAACCGCCTTCCTCGAACGGTACCCACCACAGCACCGCTTGCTCGGGAACCGCGTCGTACACGCCGCGCGTCCATGCCGACGCCAGCATCTCGGCCAGCGTTCGCTCGAGCGATTGGTTCTTCCACTCGCGGTAACGAGCACCGATGCGCTCGACGAGACCGCCGGTGTCTCCCTCCTCGCCGGAGTCGATCGCGACGGTCAGACGCTCGCGCAGGGGTGCGATGACGGCCGCCGCGGCGTCGCCTGCGACATCGTCGCTCACGACCTCCGCGCTTGCGCCCGCCGCGGTCCGCCCGGCGCCGTACGCGCGGTCGAGCGCGTCACGCAGCACTTCCGCCCAGGCATTTCGCGCCGCGTCGCCGTCGCTCAGCACCTGCTGCGCGCTCGGGCGGCCTTTGTGTCGTCGAACCGAGTCGAGCAGCGTGTTCTGGTCGTCCTGGGCGCGGCGCTTGGCCCGCTTGAGCAGCGCCGGCAGCGACGGATCGATCGCCTTTGCCCGTCGCGTGCGCCACTCGTCATCGGTGCAACGCGCCGCTCCCGCGCCGAGCGCGCTCGTTCCCGACGCGGGCGTCGTATCGGACGCGGGCGTCGTACCAGGCGAGGGCGTCGTACCAGGCGAGGGCGTCGTACCAGGCGAGGGCGTCGTACCAGGCGAGGGCGTCGTACCAGGCGAGGGCGTCGTACCAGGCGAGGGCGTCGTACCAGGCGAG
>JALYLU010000695.1 GCA_030774075.1 Actinomycetota bacterium
CTACGCCCCCACACCCCGTCGCGCCACGGGCCGGCCGCGCGCGCCCAAACACCGCCACGAAACTGCCTCTTGACACAAAGAGGAATCGATCGGTACTCCACCAACTCAACCATCAGGGCATCATGGGGTCGTGAGCACGGTGGCTCGTCGCCGAAGTGACTTGTCGTTGTGGCCGCTCACGATGACTCTGCTGCTCGGCGCGATCGTCGTTGTCGGCGCGATCCTTGTGGCGTCCTGCAACCGTGCATCGTCTCCCGATGCACGGTTGCTGGACGCGCTCGTTGCCGACGCTCGGTTGATGACGCCACCCGGAGCCCGTGAAGTCGGGCTGACGCGGTTTTCGTGTGGGAAGTATGGCGATTCTGCTCCGCCGACCGCGGTCCGGGAGCTTCGCATTGCCGCGGGCTCGTCAAGCGCGGTCCGAGACGAGATCGTCTCGGCGTACGTGTCGAGCGGCTGGCAGCGGAATGGCTCTGACCCACGCGCGTCGGTGATGCGGGGGCGTCGCTCTGCCTATATATCGGGCTCGTCGGACGGCTCGGTCGTCACGATCGCAGTGGACGATTCCAGCGTGCAGTGCTGAACAATCAGTAACCGCCGATCGGCACTCGCAGATGCCCTCACGAGCCGGCAATCTGTGCGCGTGCCCTACCGCTACTCGCAGGTCTTTGCGCGTCTGCTGATCGTCGGGTTCTTTGGTTTCTGTACCTTGTGCGAACGTGTCCCGCGTGGCGCGTGCGTCGGCTTCCGCACACGGCGGTAAGCGCCGCGCCCCGAACTGCGCTGATCGGCGCTCGTCAACCTCGTCATACCATCGACGCATGGCGGCGTTCCGTTTCGGCTACCAGGTCGGTTCTTGCGATGCCGATGAGTTGCGTGCGAACGCTGTTGCTGCCGAGGCAGCCGGGTTCGATGTGATCCACACGTGGGACCACATCGGAGATGGGTGGTCGCCGCTCGCTCCGCTCGTGGCGATCGCGTCCGTTACCGAACGGATCCGACTATGTCCATTGGTCGTCAACAACGACTTTCATCATCCGGTGCACCTCGCCCGCGAGGTCGCGGCGATCGATCACTTGACGGGCGGACGCGTCGAACTTGGCATCGGTGCGGGTCATTCCTTCACCGAGTACGACGCGATCGGCGCGGCGTTCGATCCGCCTGCGATCCGCAAGGCCCGGATGGCCGAAGCGGTCGTCATCCTGCGGCTGTTGCTTGATGGCCAGGCCGTATCGTTTTCTGGGGAGCACTATCAGTTGCGCGATGTCCGCACGAAGCGGTCACGCCAAGATCATGTTCCGTTTCTCGTCGGCGTCAACGGTCGGGAGGCACTCAGTCACGCGGTACGGCATGCAGACACTGTCGGACTGACGATGTTGGGCCGGACCCTCGCCGACGGGCAGCGACACGAGACTCGCTGGGAGGCAGACCGCCTAGATCGAACGGTGACATTCATCCACGAACAGGCGCGAGCCCGGCCGATACCGCTTGAGTTGCATGCCCTGATTCAGGCGATCATCGTCACCGATGACCGCAGCGGAGCGGCCGCACGACTCGTCCGAGACCGTTGGGTACCAACGCTCGACGACGCACTCGCAACGCCGTTCCTGGCTCTCGGTAGTTACGACGAGATCGCGGAGCATCTGATCGCGTGTCGAGCACGCTGGGGAATCTCGTACTTCAGCGTGCGCGACATCGAGTCGTTCGCTCCCGTGATCGAACGACTCCGAGAGCACTAACCCAACCAGCATGGCCGCCGCTATCGGCGACCGACTGCCGCGCCATATCTCCGATCGGGCGCTGCTTCGTCAGTTGCGTTTGCGGTCGAAGACGATCGGTCGTAGGTACCACCCTTCGAGGTTGCGAACCGAGCGTGTACGAAGGCGCTGCCGCCACTGCCACCATGCGTACCTTGTGCCGATCACCGGTTGGCCGACGATGTACGGCCCGGTCGGGACCGTCCACTTCTTGGGCCACCACCTCACGCGGCTCGCGCGCTCGTCCACGTTGAGCGGCGTAGAACGAGTCGCCGCGCCCCCGTTCATATCCTGCCATCGGGACTCGCCGCTGCACCCTGGATCGGGCATCATGTGCGCGTGACGTGGCCCGGCGCGCAGTGGTCGCGCTCGTTCTCGTCTTGACGGCGTGCAGTAGCAGTTCCGATCGAGTGCTGCCGACCCCGCCGACGACGGTCGCCACCTCGACGTGCCGTCCGAGCCCGGGTGCTGGCACGTCGACTCTCGTCACGTTGCAGATGGTCGGGGGACTGCCGGGCGGTCTTCCACAGGCGGTTGCCGGAACCGTTACCGTGATTGCTTCGTCGGGCGAGCAATGCACTGCGTCGGTAGGTGGCAGTGGTCACGTCTCACTGATGCTCGCGCCGGGCACCTATCAACTCACTGGACGCAGTCCGCAATACAACGACGGCTCGCTTCCCTGCGCGGCCGAGAAGCCCTTCGTCGCTCCTCACGTCGTAGAAGGCAGCGAAGTTCCGCCTCCCCAGTTCGTGAACGTCGACTGCCCACGAAGGTAGCGATCCAGAACGGCCGATCGGAGCGCGCGACGATGTGCGCATGTCGAAGCTCGTCTCTCGGCCGATAGATCCGCGCGACCAACGGTGGGAAGAGTGG
>JALYLU010000696.1 GCA_030774075.1 Actinomycetota bacterium
GCTAACTGCAAGCTGTCTGGCCCGATTGTGACTCCGACCAGCGGCACGAATGTCAGATGGCGGCCAATCCAGCCTTCCTTCACCGTCCCAAACTGCGGCTCGTCGCTCTCGACATCAAAATAGACTTCCTCGAGCTTGCCGATTCTCTCACCGTTGCGATCGATCAGATCCCTGCCGCGCCACTCGCCGAGATCGCGATGCATAACCGGTGGCCCTTCGGTCGTCGCCGCGCCCGCATCGGTCTCAGGGGTCGACTCGGTCGCCTCCTCGTTTGACTGCGTGATGTGGCCGTCGTCAGTCTCCATTGCCGCTCCTTCTTCGCGCTTATGACCCGGATGATCTCAAGCGGTTGTTTCGCTCTAGGCGGCTTCTAAACGGAAGCCCCGGTCGAGCTGGCCGCTGACGTTGCCTCCCCAGGCTCGGGCCGTCCCGTCCGTTTTGAGCACGAGGCTGAAAATGTCGCCGCGCCTCGACGGCGCAGCCTGTGCGCGCGGCTAGCCCTCGGTCGGCTGACCGGCGCCGACTGCGAGGTCGTCGATACGTCGATCTTGCGGCCCTCGAGGTGTATTACGCTCTCCACCTCGCATCGTCGAAAAGGGGGAGAAATGAGGAAGCTCTCGCTAGGAGCAGCGGCCGCAGCGGTGGCTGTGCTCGCGGTTGGCTTCGCTGCGGGCGGGGCCTCGTCGGCGCTCGGCACGCAGCCGGACTCGCAGTTCGGGGCCAGCTTCGCCGCCAGCAGCGTCAACGCGGTCGACGCGACCACGCAGAAGGTCAGTTGCTACCGGCCCGAGGTCGCCTACTTCGATGGGCTCAGCCCGGCCGAGGGCTACCCGGCCGGCGGCGGCACGCTCTGCAGATCGTCCGTCACCACGGGCGAGTTTCAAGGCCCGTACGACACGCAGGACCAGGCCGGTGCCGCGAACGAGTCGATGCTCGTCAAGGACCACTCGGAGTCGGATATCCGCGTCGACCCGAGCGATCCGAGCCACCTGATCGGGCAGAGCAAGTGGATCGTGAACGCCGAGGGGTACAACCACCTGCTCGGGTTCTACGAGTCCTTCGACGGCGGGATGACGTGGTCGACGCAGGGGCACGTGCCGGGCTACGAGGGTTGGACCGACAACACCGATCCGGTGGGCGCGTTCGACCCGTTCGGCAACTTCTACTCGCTCATCCTGCCGTACAATTTCTACTACTCGAAGAGCGGCGAGCACCTCTACAACAACGGCAGCAACCAGACGAATCCGATGGTGCCGCCCGAGGCCATTTCCGTCGCGGTCCACCCGCACGGCAGCACCGGCCCGAACGACTGGATCACCAAGAACATCCACGGCCAACCCGACTTCATCGAGACGGCCAAGAACGCCAACACCAGCGACCCCGACAAGCAGTGGATCGCAATCGACACGAACCGGTCGAGCCCATGCTTCGGGACGGTCTACGCGATGTGGACGATCTTCGTCATCAACCCTTCGTACATGTACGTCTCGACGGCGACCGCCAACCCGAACGGCACGCACAGCGACTGGACGACGGCGCAGGTGCTGCCGACGATCAACGGGAGGCCGTGGGACACGTACCTGCTCCCGCACGTCGCGCCGGACGGAACGGTCTACACGACGGTCACGAACAACCCGCAGAAGAAGGACTTCTCGACAGCCGACATCTACACGATCTCGTCGAGGGACTGCGGCAAGACATGGCTGGGGCCGTACCCGGTCGTGAAGGACGTCAACGTGCCCACGTACCAGAACACGACATTCCGCGAGGGCATCGTGAACACGTTCGCGGTGGGGAAAACGCCTACCGGCACCCGGACGAACACGAGCCGTTCGGGCAACGCGTACCCGCTCTACGTCTCCTTCGAGGACGGCAGCAGCGGCCTCTCGACCGTCTACATCGTCGCCTCGTCCGACGGCGGCCTGAACTGGTCGGCGCCGCTGCGGGTGAACGACAATCCCGAGAGCGACGGAACGGAAGCGCTGCAGCCGAACCTGAATGTCGCGCCGAACGGGACGGTCGGCGTCGCGTTCTACGATCGGCGCTTGCCGTGCCCGGCTGCCGGACCCGACGCGCAGGCGGCAGGGCTCCAGTTCGACCCAGCGAAGCCGTACGGCGCGAAGAACTACTGCGTCAACACGGCGATCCAGTTCTACGACAAGAACCTGGCGCCGCTCGGCTACAACATTCGGCTGTCGCCGCACACCTGGGATCCGCAGCTGTCGGCCCCCCATCCGGGCTGCATCTGCAGGTCCGGCACGTTCATCGGCGACTACTTCGGCATCGACGCCACGAGCACGACCACCTACACGACCTCCGTCTCGACGTACAACGACGGCACGAACCCGAACAACTACCAGCAGCAGATAGTGACGGCGGTCGCGACGCCCTAAGACGAAGCCCGGTGAAACGGTGTCCAAGAGTGTCAGACACCCAGGTCCGGAGCCTGGTTCAGCGCGAGCTGAACCAGGCTCCTAGATCGCTGTTTCCATCCGAACCCGTCGCTGCCGTTCGTGGCACGTCTGGCCGCGCTTGTAGTCGAAGAACGCGACACCGGTGATCCTCCCTCGCCTGCACATGCGTGCAACGGCGCGGGCGGCGCGCATCCTGCGGTCTGCCTC
>JALYLU010000697.1 GCA_030774075.1 Actinomycetota bacterium
TCCCTGTTCAGAGGGCACTCTTCGCGGATACGCGCACCTCAACACACAAGCGCGTCGGTGGATCCGGGCTTAGTCTGAAAGCCGACACGGTCGACCACCTCCGGCCCCATCAACCCGTTGTCCAGATACACAGGACCGGGTCTCCGGCTGTCCAGAAGATTGGCTTCGACGTAGTCGTTCGGGGGAAAGCCACTGACCTCACCGCCGAGGTGTCCCAAGCTCCGTCTTGAAGTCGCGGGGAAGTAGGTGAGCTTTCCGGTGAGTGGCAACGACAGACAAAAACGAACGCTGCTGGCGGTGCGCCCCGACTCACGTATCCCAACAACCACCGAAACGAATATCGCCACCGTGACGAGACCAGCGAGAGCAACGATGATTCGGCTTTTTCGGCGACGCCGAGGCCGTTGGATCGACCAGGGATCCGTGTGCGGAGGATCGAGCGCCTCCAGATCCCCCTCTACGTCGCTGTCTCCATCCACCCGCCCAGAATGCCCGCTCTGGGACGCTTATGACCAGCCCCGGGGAGGCGGGGAGGGGAGCATCGATCGATCCGACCACTGCACGTTCGCACCCTCATGACTACCGAGGCGTCACCCTCCGGAGGTACCCAGATCGATGCAGTTATGTATCGCTCGCGCGGGTTGGGTCGTCTCCCGCGAGACGGACGAGGCCGAGTCGATCACCTTGGCCTACGACCACGAAAACGGTGAAGGTTTCGCCGTCATCGGCCTGTCGCTCAGCCCAGTCGAGGATTGCGACGATGTCGCCGCCCGAGACCTCGAACTCACGGGACCCCCAACCGGTAGACGAGAGGGGCCGCCAGAAGTAGACCCGACACGTCGGGCGCCATACTTCCCACCGTTGGTCGCGCGGATCTATCGGCCGAGAGACGAGCTTCGACATGCGCACATCGTCGCGCGCTCCGACTCGCCGCAGTTATGGACGGGGCGAGCGGAAGTCCTGGGCAGTAATCCATTTCTCGTCAGCTCGGCTTGTGGGCGGTTACGCCGAGCATCCACGGCACGAGACCTTCGCCTAACTCGACGCACTGATCGATAACGAGGCCCGCGTCGATGAACGCCGTGAGGAACGGGCCGAGCGGAACATGTCGTGCGCCCACTCGGCTGCGGATGCCCGGACCGAACCGCTCGGAGTCGTTGACGCGCATCGCGTCGCGATAACCAGCGGCGAATCCGAGGCGAACGTCGCTCTTGTCCGGACTGTCGACGTGGTGACCGACGAAGCAGGGGTGGACACCGAGGTGCGCGACGCGTCCTCCGGGTGCGAGAACGCGGCCGATCTCTCGCATCACCTTCTCGAAGGCATCAACATCGGTGTGGACGAACGCCATGCCGAGCGCGCTGACGCTGGCGGACCGAAACGGCAACTCGTGCGCGTCACCTTGCACCACCGAACGCAGACGCGACCGCGCAATCGCGAGTTGGTCGGCTGAGATATCCAGACCTGCCACCGTCCAACCCTGCGCTTCGAGTGCCATCGCTGTGAGGCCGGTCCCGCAGCCCAGCTCGACGAAAACTCCAGCGCCGGAACCGACAAGCAGAGCGAGCTGTTCGACCGGCGTGTCGAGCCGCTTCGCGAGGCGTTGCTGCTCCTGGTCGTACCAATCCGCCAGTCCGTCGTATCGAGCGTTCGGCACCGCAAGAGTCTGCCCGCTCACCCGCTTCGCCGAGGACGCACCCACAGCCGTTGAGCACACGGCAGACAATCCCTTCGGTCCGGCGAGCGCGGATCGGCAGTTATTGACGGGTGCCCGTCCTCATAGCCTGAGCCCGTGTCACTGACCGAACGCCATGTCGTCGTTCTTGTCACCGGTATCTCAGCCGCGGGGAAATCCACCGTCAGCGACCTGCTCGCGAGGCGATTCGACCGAGCCGTACACGTCAAGGGCGACATCTTCCGCCGCATGGTTGTTGCCGGGCGAGCCGAAATGACATCCGACCCAAGTCCTGAGGCGCGGCGGCAACTTCGACTGCGCTACGCGCTCGGTGCCGCGACCTCCGACGCCTACTTCAACGCAGGTTTCTCGGTCGTCGTCCAAGATGTCGTCATCGGCACGATGCTTCGCGACTACGTCGGAATGATCGAGAGCCGCCCGCTGTGTGTCGTGACTCTCGCGCCGCGCCCCGACGTCGTGGCCGCGAGGGAGGCGACCCGCGCCAAGTCCGCCTATCAGTCGGGTTTCGACACGATAGCGGCTCTCGATGAGGCGCTCCGCCGCGAGACGCCGCGGACCGGAATGTGGCTCGACACGTCTGAACAAACGCCCAACGAGACGGTGGACGAGATTGTCGCACGTGCATGGGGCGAAGCGCGCATCACCTAGCGATTGCCATCGCGGGCGAGTACCGATCAGGCAGATATGGCGCGTAGGCGAGTTACCGCGTCTCGATGAAGGCGACTACCTCGTCGACCGACGGCTTGTAGCCATCAGTCGTGTCCACACTGATCATCGGTGCTTCGATCGCGACACGACGAAAGTCCGCGAGGTATCCATCGCCATGTTCGAGCGCTCCGAGGAGCGCCTTGTCCGCATGCATTCGACGCGTCGCGGCGTGTTCAGCGACACGGCGCATCGCAGTAGCGGGATCGGTGTGGCAT
>JALYLU010000698.1 GCA_030774075.1 Actinomycetota bacterium
CACGCTCGGGATCCAGGTTCAGCCTCGACGCAAACTGACCGAGGCGTCTCTTGATAATTTCCGGATCCGCGAACACCTCTGGTCGTTCGCACGGGTTTCGAAGTGCCGCCCCGACCTCGTACTCGATTTCTCCGACGACCCCCTTTGGGTCGATAGCCAACCAGCCACGATGGCGATCAAACAGAACGTTGTAGTGTTGAAGGTCACCGTGGAGCAGACGAGGATTTCGTTGGGATTCGCAGAGATCTGTGTAGAGCCGACCGGCCTCCGAAACCAGATTCATCGGTACCTGATCATCCCCACTAGCGAGGTACAGCTTAAAACCCTCGGCCCAGTCTTGCACCGTCGGACACGCCGTCACCGGGCGACATTGCGGCATCGAACCGATTACATCCGCCAGAATCGTGGTCGCCTCCTCATCACAGCCCCTCAAAGCTAATTCAGCAAGCCCCTCTCCCGGATCGAGGCGCTCGAGTAGAAGCGCGCCGCCAACGTGTTCGTAGACTCGAACGACGCCGCGCCCGTCGAACGCCGTCAAAGCCTCGCCGGACCCCCACTCATCACCAGGGCATTTGACCATCTTGAGCACAACCGGCTGAGCATCGCGTCGTCCGTAAGCGATGAACGAACCCGCGGTCTCGAACGAATGATCGATGGTCACGCGCCACTCGCGCGCCAGCTCATTGAGTCGATCCTGCACGTCGGTCGCGCGGTTTCCAGCCGGTGCCCCAGGCATCGTGCTTCCCGACCGCGTTCGCACGGTCACCCCCGGAGAAGTCATCGACTGAGGAAGTCCCCAAAATTCCGGATCATGTAGACGTCCGTCTTGTCGCTCCTACTGGTCACGACCAGGCGTCGTCCGTCAGCGGATACGCTGTAATCCGCCGGAGCGTGGGGAAGGGCACCTAGTCTTTTGGCGCGACCGCCTGGCCGTATTGTGTAGAGCGCGGGCGCTCCGCGCGTCTCCCGGATGTCGAAGAACAGGCTTCCATCGTTCAGCCAGGTGGGAACTCCAAGAATCTCCGCTCCCAAAGCGGCGAGGCGCGCAAAAGCTCCGGTATTCAGGTTGACCTGGGCGACTACCGCAGAGTCGATGGCGCGGTCCCAACCCAGAATCCCGAGCGACGCTCCGTCGGGAGACGCCGACAGGCCGCCGATGAAACCGAGCCACTGTGGGGCGTGCCACGTCACGTCCGAATGGCCCCGACGGCGCATCAGTGCGATTGAACGTCCATCCGGACCTATGAGTGCGACTCCACCGTCACGCAGCGTATATAGCCCGTTTGCCATCATGCGATCAACATTGGCAATCTCGCGTCCGTGGCGGCCCGCGGTGTCAACTTCCATCACGTGAGTTCGCGTTCCAACTCGGTTCGCGTAAACAATGCGGTTACCGTCAGGGGTCCACTGAACGTCGACGAAATCCTCCAGCGGCGCACTGACCTGCGACTCCTCCCACGAGCTGAACGGCGTCATGAAAAGCTGGAAGCGACGGCGACCGTGGCTCACGACTTGGCGGCCGACCAACACCCGGTCACCAGCGGGGGAAATACGGGCAAACGCTACCGTCGTCGAAGTGAATAGCGGGCGCGGTGAAGTCGGTTTGGAGTGGTTGCGGTCGCTCGCCCAGATTGACGTTTCCACCGGGCCGACCGTATAGACCAAGCGCGTGCCATCGGGGGAAATCTGGTACCATCCGTCGCCCATGCCGATTCGCTGGAGAACCGTATCAACCCCCGGCTCGATGCGCGAGGCATTCGCCCGAATCCGCAGGAAATCATACTCGTCCCCGTCCGGCTCGTGCTGAACGGCCACAACCAACCCACCCTTTTCCGTCATCCATCGCCCGGACAGCCCCCGGTCACCAACGTCGAGACCGGCGGTCGAGCGATCGATAACGTCACCCTTGTAGTTAATGAGGCGAACCTCATACGCCTTCTGACTGGCAGTCCGAACCAGTACTAGCAGACGATCCTTGTAGCTCGTCGGTATAACGTTGAATCGAAGACCGGGTTGCCAAATCGGAATGCTGTCTAACGGCTGACCGCCGCGCACACTCGCGAAGATGACCCAGGCGAGCGTGTCGCTGAGAGCGAGACCGCGAAAAACCAGCACTGTGTCACCCGCGAGGGCAACACCGCGACAACATCCGAGGTAGCGCGGTGTGCCGCCGAGTGTTGATATCGCGAACGTTCCCCATCGTGCAGCACCATACGACCCGACATACAGCAGATATCTTGCGTCGCGCGTCCACTCAGTGCTCCCTAGCGCTGCGATGCTGTCGGTGATTACCAACCGGCCGCTTCCATCGACGTCCTGGATGACGAGACGATAGGTGCAGTAGCCCTCGGCATCGCATTCTTTTTCGCCGAACGCCAGTCTCGAGCCATCGGGTGACATGGACGGGAAGACGGCGTTGCCTGTAGCGGTCAACTGTATCCGATCCACAGGTGGAGGAGGCGGATTCCGGCGCCCGACGACGAGAGCTGCCGCGAGCGTTGCAGCTGCCACCCCCGCACCGATGGCGAGGGGGATCCAACGCCGCCATTGCCCTCTTGCGCGCGGGGGAGTTGCAGGAATCACGAGCGCGCGCACGAGCTCGCCGGCGTTCGGGTAC
>JALYLU010000699.1 GCA_030774075.1 Actinomycetota bacterium
TGGGTCGGGTCGACACGCTGAGGGCCACGCGGCGACTCGCTCCGCGTGGCCCTCTTCTGAGAATCAATGGGTGTGCGCTATGGCGCGACCTGCACCTGCGCGTGGCCGCCCGTGACGAACGGCGGCAAGCCCGTGAAGATCGATGCGAATGCGTTTGTTGGGTAGGCGTAATGGCCGTAGGTGGACGGAACAGTGATCGTGACCGGAACCGGTCCGAGCGGACCGAAGCCGTTGAGCACGACGCCCGAGATCGTGAGCCAGCCACCCGATGACGACCAGGTGACATCGCCCCTGTCGCTGGCAGATCCGTGCCCATGGCCACAGTCCGACCCCGCATAGTCGCCGGTGCCGCTAGTGGTGGAGCCGCCGGAGGGAGTCAGCTCGATCCACAGCCAGATGCCGCCACCGGTTGGGCCGGACTCGTTGGCGGTGATCTCCACCTGATACAGGGCACCTGGCCCGTAATCGGCCGACGCTCCGCCAGCCAGTGCCGCAAGCAACCCGGCTGCCAGCGCCCCCGTCGCAACGAAAACCGCAAGCCTTCTGCGGAATCTCTTCATCAAATCTCCTCTCCCCGAGCTTTTGCCGCAGCCCGTGCGTCGAATAGGTGTACCGCCGCCATTGTCACGAAAAGTCTGTGTGTTTTCAACACCGAAGCGTCGACAACGCGCCACAAGAACATCGGCACCTCGATCCCGCAGTGGTGTCGCGTTTTGGCGGAAGTGCGACAGAGACGTCGGCCCGATAGGGAGTCGACGCAGTCGCTGGTTGCGGGGATGAGCGGAACTAGGCGCGTTCCCAACGTCGTACGCAAACGATTGCTGAACTGGCAGAGACCCACGCACCGCTCAAGACGACGAGCGCGACCAACGGGGCCGTCGCGCTCGCTTACTTCGTTCAGCGCCGCCGCCTACGGCTGGTCATCGAACATCACTGAGCCATGCGCGTAGGCTTCCTTCGGTGGAGACGCGGCGACAAAAGCACCTGGTTCTCATCCTCGCCCGCGAGTTCGCATCCAACCTCGCCACGCCGACGTTGATCGCCGACGATCAGGGGAAGCTTGTGTTCTACAACGAGGCGGCCGAGTCTGTCGTCGGCCGTCCGTTCGCAGAGGTCGGCGAAATGCCGCTTGACGAATGGACGGAGAGTTTCGAGCCGCGCACCCTGGACTCGGCGCCGGTTTCGCCCGAACGAAGGCCGACGCGCATCGCCCTCGAGCAGCGGCGTGCGGCACATGAGGCCCTCCGCATAACTAGCATGGACGGGGTCGAGCGTGACGTCGAGGTGACGGCGTTTCCACTCTTCGCGCACGCGGACGAGTTCGTCGGGATCGTCGCGATCTTCTGGCGTGAGTAGAGAGCTGCCGGCGTGCGCGTGACGATCTGGGGCTGCCGCGGTTCGGTGCCAACACCGGGGCCGGAGACCGTCACCTACGGCGGAAACACGTCTTGCGTTGAGGTCTCGCTGGACGACGGCACGGTCCTCGTGCTCGACGCTGGCACCGGGATTCGACAGCTCGGTTTCCAGCTCCTGGACCGCGGCATACGGAAGATCCATATTTGCCTCACTCACCTCCACCTCGACCACTTCGAAGGATTGCGCTTCTTCGCGCCGCTCTGGGATGAGCGCGTGGAGCTGGACATCTGGGGACCTCCGTCCCAGCAACTGAGTCTCGGGGAACGGATCGCGCGCGCCTTTTCGCCGCCGCTCTTCCCGGTCGAGCTCAGGGACGTTCCAGCAGTGGTGACTTTTCACGATGTTCCGCGCGGGCCCTGGACGATCGACCGCGCCTCACTCGCGGCGCACTTCGTTGTCCATCCCGGTCCGACGGTCGGGTACCGGATAGAGACGAAGAGGTCGAGTTTCGCCTATATCCCGGATCACGAGCCCGCGCTCGCGGGGGCGATCGCCGGAAGGTCGACCGACTGGATCTCGGGAGCATCGCTCGCGTCAGGCGTCGACGCGCTCGTTCACGATGCGCAGTATTTCGAGGACGAGTACGAAGAGCGGATCGGCTGGGGTCACTCGAGCGTTGCCGATGCGGTCGCGTTCACGCGCGCCGTCGGCGCGGGCAGACTGGTGCTCTTCCACCACGAGCCGCGTCACACCGACGGATTGCTCGAGCAACTAGAGGATCGAGCGCGTGAGCTGACGAGCGGAAACAGCGGGCCCTCGCCGACGCTGGCGCGCGAGGGGATGGTTGTCGAGCTTCCCTGAAATAGACCCACAGCCCGTCAAGCGTGTCGCGTTTCCGCCAGAACGCGACAACGGGTCACGGCTCTGCTGGCCCTGTCGCAGTTCCCGCAATTCGCGACACCAGCCAGCCTCGAGGACGGTTCACGACAACTTCGTCCGTGCCGCTGCCCGTGCCGGCTCCCCTGCTTCCCCAATCGACGAGGGCGGCTGTCTTTGACGCCAGCACCCGTCTCTCCGCCGAACTGGCTACACCACAAACACGGCTTTCTGTCCTCGGACTATCCGCCCGACTTCCCTGCGGCGCGGTCACGCCAGTTGCCAATTACCTCCCCTGAGGAGTGGCACGGCGTCGCCTCCGGCGTTGAGGCCGTCGACCTCGACCTCGTCGCTACCGATCATGAGGTCCGTATGGACG
>JALYLU010000700.1 GCA_030774075.1 Actinomycetota bacterium
GGGCTCAGCACGCAGCCGGCGGCCGTGTCGCGTGCGGTAGAGGTCCCTGTGCAGCCGAGGAAATGACCGCGACGAGTGATGGTCGCCGCACGCCCTATCGCAACCGAAATCGGGGCTCGGGTCGGCCGGTACGGCCGAGATCGTCGAAGGCGTTGAGCCACCCGGCTTCGGGTGTCGGCGGTCCTCCCTCGCCGAGGTCGAGGGCAATCGAGGTGAGGAACAGACGATCCAGGTCGGGGCCGCCGAAGGCCACGTCACTCGGGTTTGCCATCGGCAGGTCAACCAGTTGGTCGAGGCCAGCGGCCGTGAATCGTGCGAGCTTGCCGCTGCCGAGCACGCAGCTCCACACGCCACCGTCGCTGTCCGCGGTCGCCCCGTCGGGAGCCCCGTCAAGGACGGCGTGGTCGCCAAAGACGCGACGTTCACCGACGGTTCCCGTGACTCCGTCGTACGGGTAGGCGTACACGGCCCGTGCCTGAGTGTCGGCGAAGATCAGGGTCGACTGTCCGTCGACGTCGATGACCACCGGACCGTTCGCGTTTCCGAAGTCGTCGTCGAGCAACCGCCAGCCTTCGCGCGCCGAGTACCACCACAGCGCCCCGGGACCCGGTCCGACATTGAGTGTGCCGGTGACGAGATTCCCGCAGCCGTCGGCGTTCGCGTCGTTGGCGCGACCGTGGATGCCGTCGGGATAGGGGGCGAGTAGCTCTATGGCACCGGCATCGGGTTCGACGAGGTGCAGCCCGTCGTCGAGGCACGCCACCAACGCGCGGTCCTCGGTGAGCACGAGGCCCGCGGGCATGGTCGGCATTTTCAGCGTGTGTAGCGGCGGTTCACCATCGTCGAGCCAATGCAAAGTCTGCGTCGCGCAGTCGACGAAGTACAGGCGTTGCAGTCGGTCGTGCCATCGAAGACTCTCGCCCCACGTGAGGGTGAACTCACCAATCCGCGCCATGTCGGTCATCTGTTCACGCGACCTGTTGAGCGTCCGACGTCGGCGCGCACGATCCGAACGCCGACGTCCAACGCCGGACAGGTTCGCAGTTCACCGTGCCGTTCATCCCACCGGCCAGTCTTGAGATCATCCGCCAGCCGCGCAAGCACGGCGTCGACCGTCTCCTGCGGTAGCTGGTGCCAGACCGAGGTGGCGGCTCGAACCTCGGGCTGCAAGTAGAGCTCAGGACGGGACCACAGCGCTACGAAGAACGCATCGGTGCAATCGGTCGGGACCAACCATGGTGTTGACATCGCGCCCGGCAACTGGTCGAGGAGGAACGAGATCGATGGGAAGCCCGATGCATGTACGTCGAGGATCTCAGGCGCGTACTCGCTCACCATCCAATGGGCGGCCAACGCTTCTGTGTCGATGGTGACGAGGACGATGCTCTTGCGCGAGACACGAACCATCTCGGCGATGCCTGCCGCGATGTCGCTCCAATGCTGGATGCTAAATATCGCCATCGCCGCATCTACCGACCGGCTGGCAATCGGCAGCAGCTCCGCGACACCGAGAACCGGCGGACCGGTATCGGGCGGGCGCTGCGCAATCATCAAGCGCGACGGCTCGACAGCCACCACGTCGCGGTCAGCCGGCTCATACGAACCGGTCCCTGCTCCAACGTTGAGGACACGTCCGTACGCGCCGAGCGCGGCCGAGATCTCAGTATGGAGGCGGGGGTCGGGTCGCCGAATCGAGGCGTACCCGACACCGATCGTGTCGTAGAACGCCACCGCCGAACCGCCCTCGATCGAATCGGTGCTGGTGGAGCTCGTCGGTCGCCTCATCGGTCTCGATGCCGAGTGGACTCGCTGTCGCGGGCAGCCCAGATGCGATCGAACTGTTCCGGATCGAGTGGGAGCAGCCGGCACTCGACGATCCGATCGGCGCGCACGCAGTACAGCCCGACCGTGGACCATGTGTATTCCACTCCGTCGATGACGACGGAACCGTCGGTCAACGAGGCGATGTGGTCGTGACTGCCGACGAGCAGCTCTCCCGGATGTAGACGCAGAGTCGCGTCGGCGTGATCTCGGCGCACCGCCATGTAGCTCAATACGGCGTCGATTCCGCGATACTCGCCCGCGATCGCGTTCCGGCCAGGCACGTACCAGCAGACTGCAGGGTCCAACACCGCACGGAGTGGAGCGCTGTCGCCGCCGGCGTAAAACCATTCTTGGGCTTTGTGGAGGCGATGCAGTAGGTCCGCGGCCACCGTCCGATCGATGTCGCGTCCTCCGGGCGGCAAGCTTCGCAACGCCGTGCGGAGGATGGCTGGGATCTCGGCGGGCTGACCGTCGTGGACCACGACGTAGGTGGCGCGTCCAACGGCGAGTGCGGTGCCGGCCCGTCGCATGTCGAACAGAGCCGTGAAGGCTGACTTGCTCGCGGCGACGGGCCGAACCTGGATGGTGAGCTGATCGTCGAGCCGGGCGGGTTGGAGGTGAGAGTATCGACTGTCGACAATCACGAAGTCATAGCCGGCAGCGCGCAGCGCCGCGTACCCACCGCACGCAGCCTCGATCCAAGCGAGGAAGGCATCCTCGAAGTATTCGTAGGGACTGCTCGCATGCAGCATCCCTTGGGCATCGCAATGC
>JALYLU010000701.1 GCA_030774075.1 Actinomycetota bacterium
CCCCTGGCCCACCCAGAGGCGGGATCTGAGACTACCTTCGCCACTGCCGTCGACAAGAAGGAACGCACCGGGCCGGCCCATACGCCTAGGGATGCGGCCCGATGGTCACGATCGTGATGGCGTCTGCCTCTGGTCCGTAGACCCACCAGATGCGCCACGCTCCGGGAGTTCGGTTCTCAATGTGGGACTCCCAAACGTCCTCGCCGTTGGGTCCCGTGATCGAGTGGTACTTGTGTGAGCTCAACCCTGGATGCGAAGGCCCGACGTCGCGTAGCAGACGTAGCGTCTTCTTGACTTTCCGCAACTTCGCAGCGTGTGCCGGTTTACCCAGATCGTTGATGACCCTGCGGGCTTCGGCGGTGTACAGCAGCGCGAACGGCGGTGCGGTCACCCGTCATCAAGCACGTCTTCAAGCGGCTCGACGCGACCGGCGCCGACATCGCCCAGACCCCGCAGCAGCGACTCACGGAGCTCGTCGTTCTCCCAAATCACCAGCTCACGCTTCGGGATGCTCGCAAGTGGCGTCAGCAGGATCTCACCCGACTGCCTCCGTGACACCAGGAACCTGTCGTCGCGGTGCACCCCCACGCGACCGAATGCGATCCGCGCGCGGTCATCAGCCGACACCTCCGTGACCGGCTCGAAGCCAGCTGTAGAACCCATGTTTTGCTCATCCTCCCTGAGTCCAGTATCCGCCATGGTGGGTGAATGGGCAATACCCATCATGACTGTCAGCCCGCCTGCGCCTGGTCTAGTGACCGCGAGTCCGATGGTGACGATCTCGCCGGTGCGGGCTTCGCGGGCATCGGCATGGCCATCCGGCTCAAGCAGTCAGGCATTCACGACTTCGTCGTACTCGAGAAGGAGTCAGACCTGGGCGGCACCTGGCGGGACAACACCTATCCAGGATGCGCGTGCGATGTGCCGTCGTACTTCTACTCCTTCTCGTACGAACAGAACCCCACGTGGTCGCGGTTCTTCGCCCCGCAGGACGAGATCTGGGACTACCTGCGTCACTGCGTCGAAAAGTACGACATCGCGCGGCACATCCGCTACCTGACCGAGATGACCGGAGCACGCTACGCGGAATCGGCAGGCGCCTGGACGGTTGAGGTCAACGGAGCGGAGTCCCTTGTCTGCCGGGTGCTGATCACGGGGGTCGGCGCGCTGCACGTGCCCAGGATCCCGGCGTTGAAAGGTCTCGAGAGCTTCAGCGGCACGGCATTCCACTCAGCCGACTGGGATCATGCACACGATCTGACCGATGGACGGGTCGCCGTCGTCGGCACCGGCGCGAGCTCGGTCCAGTTCATTCCCCTGATAGCCAGGCAGGTCGCGCACCTCGACGTCTACCAACGCACGGCTCCTTGGATCACTCCCAAGCCCGACCGCGGGATCGGGGCGCGCGAGCAGGAGTGGTATGCCCGATTCCCGCTGCTGCAGCGGGCGATCCGGAACACCGTTTATTGGCTGCTAGTGGTGTGTCTCATGAATGGCTGACTACTCGGTCGAGTGCGACGCGACCTCGGCGGACTTTCTCCAGGATTGACTCGGCAGTGGCTGTCCAGACCAGCGGTTTCGGGTAGCCGTTGTTCACCCGGAGGTAGTTCTCGATCGAGGTGATGAGGTCGGGGACGCTGGGGAAGCTGCCACGTCGGATGTTCTTGTCGGTGAGCTCCCGGAACCACCGCTCGACCAGGTTCAGCCAGCTCGAAGATGTCGGCGTGAAGTGCATGTGGAACCGTTTGTGCTTGGCGAGCCACTTCGCGACGTCGGGGTGCTTGTGGGTGGCGTAGTTGTCCAGGATCAGGTGGACAGCCAGCCCCTGCGGGACCTCCTTATTGATGGTCTTGAGGAACACCAGGAATTCCTCGTGGCGGTGCTTGGGCAGGCAGGAGCCGATGACTTTTCCGGTGGCCACGTCGAGGGCCGCGAACAGCGTGGTGGTGCCGTTGCGTTTGTAGTCGTGGGTCATCGTCCCGGCCCGGCCCTTCGTCATCGGCAGCGAGGGCTGGGTGCGGTCCAGGGCCTGGACGGATGACTTCTCGTCCATGCACAACACGACCGCGTTGTCCGGCGGGGCGAGGTAGAGGCCGACCACGTCGATCAGCTTCTGCTCGAACTTCGGGTCGTTGGACAACTTGAACGTCTTGACCAGGTGCGGTTTGAGCCCGCGGGCGACCCAGATCCGGCGCACGGTGTCCTTGGAGACGCCGGCCTGCTCGGCCATCGTGCGCAGCGACCAGTGCGTCTGGCCTTCGGGCTTGGCATGCAGCGTCAACCGCACGATCTCCTCGACCTTCTCCGGCGGGATCGACGGTTTACGGCCCCGTCCCTTGGCCACACGCCCGAACCGTGCCAGCCCTTCCTCGGCGAAACGGGACCGCCACCGCGCCACGCTGGACGGCGATACCCCCAATCGGGCCGCGATCGCCGTGGTGGCCATCCCGTCGGCGGCCATCAACAACGCCCTCGCCCGAGTCACCTCGCGGTGCGCGGCGGCGCCCGATTTCGCCAGCTTCTGCAGAACCTCGCGCTGGCCGTCACTCATCAGCAGGGCAGGGGTAGCAAGGCGCATGACCCATGCTACCGCAC
>JALYLU010000702.1 GCA_030774075.1 Actinomycetota bacterium
CGCCTGCACGACGCCGGGTTGCCGATCGGCACGATCCGCGACCATCCCGATCTCGCGATTCGCGGCGTCATGCTCGACGTGTCGCGCGACAAGGTCCCAACGATGGACACGCTCTACGCGCTCATCGACCGGCTCGCATCGTGGAAGGTGAACCAGGTCCAGCTCTACAGCGAGCACACGTTCGCGTATCGCAACCATCCCGAGGTGCACGCCGACGCGAGCCCGTTCACTCCCAACGAGATCCGCGCTCTCGACGCGTTCTGTCGCGCACGCCACGTGGAGCTCGTACCCAATCAGAACTGTCTCGGGCACATGAACCGCTGGCTCGAGCACCCGCGTTACCACGGGCTCGCGCTTGCGCCCGACGGCTTCGTCGATCCGTACGGTCTCGGTCACGAAGCGATGACGCTCGATCCCGCGCAGCCCGGCTCACTCGCGCTCGTCCGCGAGCTCCTCGGCGAGTTACTGCCGCTGTTCTCGAGCCGACGCGTGAACATCGGCCTCGACGAGACGTGGGAGCTGCCGCGCGAGCGTCTCGACGAGTACTTCGCCTGGATCGCGACGCTGCGCGCGCTCCCGGAGCTCGACGGCCACGAGGTGATCATCTGGGGCGACATGTTCTCGGGTGATCCGGCGCTCGTCGCGAAGGTGCCCGACGGCGTCACCGTGTGCGAATGGGGCTACGACGCCGAGTACCCGTTCGACGAACGGCTCGCGCGCCTCGCACGAGCCGGGTTGCCGTTTTGGGTCGCGCCGGGCACGTCGGCGTGGCTGAGCATCGGCGGTCGACTCACCAACGCCGTCGAGAACTGTCGAAACGCGGCCGAGGCTGCGCTCGATCACGGTGCGCTCGGGTTCCTCAACACCGACTGGGGTGATCGCGGTCACCTCCAGCAGTGGCCCGTCAGCGATCCGGGGTTTGCCTACGGCGCCGCCGTGCCGTGGTGCCTCGCCTCCAACCGCGATCTCGATCTCGCCGCGGCGTTGAGCACCCACGCGTTCGACGACTCGACCGGTGGACTGGCCGCGGCGCTTCTCACGATCGGCGACGCGCACCGCGCAGTCACGCCGCAGATCCCCAACCATTCGATCCTTGCGATGCATCTGTACTTCCCACAGATCCGCGTCGGCCGTGGCATCACGAAGGGCATCACCGACGCGGAGCTCGACACCGTTGCCAGTCGGCTCGCCGAGGCACGAGCTGATGTTGCGCGCGCCAAGCCCGAGCGCGCCGACCGCGCGCTGCTCGTCGACGAGGTCCTGTGGACCATCGACGTGCTCGAGCTCTTGACCGACGACGCACGCGCACGCATCGCCGGCGACAGCACGCTCGGCTCCGTCCCGCAAGCGCAGCGCGACGACTTCGCGCGGCGCCTCGCCGCGCTGACCGATCAACACCGCGCGCTGTGGCTCGCCCGCAACCGGCCCGGCGGGCTCGTCGACAGCGTCGCCTGGCTCGACAACCTGCGCGTCGCGTACGAGACCGGCCAACCCGCCCCGACGTGGGGCGGCTGGCCGAAACGCTTCACGTGAGGTATCTGCAGCTTGGCCTCTTCTAGGGTTGGGTGATCGCCACCGTTCTGATCCCCGTCGGTGGGTAGGCCGAGAAACGGCACGCCGCCATCAGAAGGCGAAAATGCCGCCGTCGCGCGCGACCAGGTAGTAGCCGCCGCCGCTGGAGGTCGAGGCAATGCCGACGACAGGCTGGTTCAGTGGCGCCGCGCCGGCGGAGCCATAGAAGCCTGCGTTGAAGGCGAATATCCCTCCGTCGCGAGCAACCAGCCAGTAGCCACTCCCGTTCGGCGTTGCGGCCATACCCACGATCGGCTGATTCAGGTGAATCGCTCCCGTCGACCCTTGGAACTTGGCGTCGCCGAAGGCGAAGATGCCGCCGTCCGACGCGACCAGCCAATAGCCATTCCCGCTCGAAGTTGCGGCCATACCCACGATCGGCTGATTCAGGTGAATCGCTCCCGTCGACCCTTCGAACGGCGCGTTATAGGAGAAGATCCCACCATCGGCCGCCACGAGTCTGTACCCGCCCGTTGCTTTGTCCACTGCCATGCCGACAACGGGTTGGTTCAGCGGGGATCCGCCGGCGGATCCCTGAAAGAGAGCGTCGCCTTTTAGCGGACACGATGGGTCTTTCGGCAGAGTGAGTGTGAAGGTGGCCGAAACCGAAAGGTGACTTGTCTGACCGGTCGTCGTCGCGGTGAGGGTTTCGGGGACGTCGGTGCAATCGGAGAAGATGAACTCGAATCCCGCTCCGGTTGAGTCCACACGGAATGATACGGGCGCGAATGCGGGGTCCGAGGCGGTAATGGTGACCAGCTCATTGGGGGCGAAGCCGGCGAGGGTGCAGTTTGCTCGTCCTGCCGTTCCGCTGCCGATTTGAATCGTGTTTTTGGCGCACGAAATCGTGGGTCCGCCCGCGGCTCCGGCTGGAAGCGCCGGGGCCACCGCGAACGTGGCACCGAGGGTGCCGACCAGAAGACCGAGGCAGCCGAACAGGTCTAGGTGGCTGCCGAAGAAGTGTTCTTCGGCGGGGTCGTGTTGGGGCAGGGGGCGATGGTCGCGGGCGGGT
>JALYLU010000703.1 GCA_030774075.1 Actinomycetota bacterium
CATGCACTCGTCGTGTCGCGGCGTGTTCAGCTACGCGTCGACTCGCGGTAGCGGGATCGGTATGGCATTGCACGACACGGAACTCGGAGAACGCGGCCAGAGGAGCGAGATTCGGCGTCCACACGTGATCCTGAAACGCGGCTTCGGCAACGACGGTGGTACCGCGTTCGACGAGTAGACGAAGTACGTCGAAGAACGTCGACAGCGTTCGGCGTGCCAACTCGTCTCCCGCCTCCGGTAGATAGTCGTTTGCAGTGCGGGCCATTCCTTCTTTGATCTCGTCTCGGCAGATCGCCGGACAGGCAAGCGCCCTAGCAAGCCGATGAGCAAGGGTCGTTTTCCCGCAACCTGCCGGGCCGCTCACGACGACGAGGGTGGAGACGCTCGACCTCACCGCGCCAGATTGCCCGCTCCGGAGGGATTATGCGAGCGCCGAGCGGCAGTTATGCGTCGTCGAAGAGTGCCTGAATCTCCTGCTCAATCTGATCGTGTTGGTGCCGCAGCTCGTGCAGGTGGACATTTTCCTCAGGGTGAGCTGACGTTCGGCGTCGACCGCGCGAAGCATCAGCATCTTGGCGTCCCGCGCAAGCGCGTGTCGCCGCGACTCCAACTCGCCGACTCGCGTCAGATCCACCATGCTCTCGATGGTAGAGCCGAGCGCCGATCGATCAAGCAGGCAGATATGTAGCGCCGTCAAGCCGCTACTTCGTTCTTCGGTCGACAGTTCGGTACTTGATCTGATAACCGACGACACTGCCCCGGCGATCGCGCCCGTTGACCACTCGATCCACGGGTTACCGGTCATCGCTACAGCCGTCCCGGCGAGCACGGCTCCCGCCGCAACGCCCTCCCGTCGCCATTTCATGGGCGACAGATTGCCCGCTGTGGAGCGGGTCGGTCGAGCGCGGATCTCAAGCAGGCAGATATGCGCTCGTCAGTCAGACGCGTGGCGCGATCCACGGGCGCCGAACCCAAACACGAGGCCGAGTATCGCACCGGCGGTCAGCGTCCCGATCGCACCCTTCAAGGGATGGTGCAGCGTCCACCCGCCAAGCGAGATCGCGAGTACGAGGGCCATCGACGCTGCGACGGCCACGCCGAAACGGACCGGATGCGCCGACGCCCATGCGTGGAGCCGCGAGTCCCTACCGAACATCGGGTGCCCGTGGCTGACCGTCTCGGGTGCCTCCATCACTGAGTTCATCGGCTGGCCGAGGTCAGAACCTGACGCGCACAGATTGCTCTGGGACGCTTATGCCCAGCCCAGGAGGGCGCGGAGGGGAGCATCGGTCGATCCAACGACTTCACGTTCGCACCTTCATCCGACTACCCGGGCGTCAACTTCCCGAAGCTCGTGGATCGGCAGATACTGCCGACCCGTACTCGCTCGACGCGCCGCTCGAGTACCGAACGGCAGAGTTATGGCGCGGGCTATCGGCAGGAATGGCGCACTACTGCGTCCTCGGAGCACCATGCCTGATACTCGGGTGCGCTCGCGGCGAACGCCTTCGCCTTGCCGATGGCCAACATTCGCGCCGCCCATTGGTTGAACTGAGCGCAAGTCATCGAGGACGCCGACGCGGTTGGCGCGGGACCGTTCGGAGCCGGTGTTCCCGGTGTGACAGGCACTTGCACGTCGGCGGCGAACATGATGTGTCGGTCGCGGGCATCTCGGCTCAGACCGCACGCGCTGCCGAGCAGGATCCAGGCGGGCTCCGGCTTTCCTTCGTAGAGGTACGAGGGCTCCTGCAAAGACCGCGGGGAGAAGCCGTGCGCGGCTGGATCGAAACCCTGGGCCACAGTCTGTGTCGGTGTCCCGGAGGTCGTTTGCGACCACGACACCGCGACTACACCAATCGCGACGGTGACGAGCATCCCGCACGCGACCAAAATCCGTGCCGATGACCGAGCCACGCCCACCTCGCAAATATTGCCCGCTCTAGGACGGTTATGCCAGCGCCGATCAGGCAGTTATGCGTCGTCGAAGAGCGCCTGAATCTCGTGCTCAATCCGATCGTGTTGCTGCCGCAGCTCGTGCAGGTGGACGTTCTCTTCGGGCGTGAGCTGGCGTTCGGCGCGGACCGCGCGAAGCATCAGCGTCTTGGCGTCCAGCGCGACCGCGTGTCGTTGCGACTCCAACTCGCCGACTCGCGTCAGATCCAACATGCTCTCGATGGTAGAGCCGAGCGCCGATCGGTCATGGACGGGACGAATGCGGCAGGTCCCGAGCGCGGAGCGTCCGGTCTCGAGCCAGCGCGAGCGCCGTTAGACCGAAGAGAATCCCAGCTACGCCGACAGCTGCGAGCGGCCGGGTATCAGAACCCGTGCGTGGCAGCTCGATTCCTGTCACGCGCAACTCGGTGGTAGGGCTCCCGGCAACGCTCCCGACACACGAGGCGATGAAACCCTCATCATCGTAGAGACCAGGCCGTGACGGATCTGGCGTGAAGAGAGGCAAGCGCACCCGGACCGAGAAAACGCCGTGGCTCACGCTCGCATTGTTGCGGCGGATGGAGCGAACACCGAGTGCGCCCGGATGCGCGTCGATCACGACGGAAGGACATGGCGCGGTGCCAGCC